>CALFJG010000075.1 GCA_937877625.1 uncultured Prevotellaceae bacterium | reverse complement strand
GTGCTCTTCCGATCTAGGGACAGTTTCGTATGGCTGTGCGGCATCTACGGTGGTATGCTGCCTTTCGACGTCCTGGTTATCGACGAGCTTACCAGCTTTAAGTCCAGCAAGTCGCAGCGCTTCAAGGCTATGAGGATAGCCACGCCGACCGTCCAGCGCGTTATCGGCCTTACCGGTACGCCGGCACCTAACGGCCTGGTTGATTTGTGGGCGCAAATGTACTGCCTGGATATGGGCGACCGTCTGGGCAAATCCGTTACCCGGTATAAGGAAACCTACTTCGATATACACAAGTGGAACAACATAGAAGTACGCGCCACCTGCAAGCCGGGCTGTGAAAAGCTGATCCGGGACAAAATCGCGGATATTTGCCTGTCGATGCAGGCCAAAGATTACTTGCAACTGCCAGACTTGCTGGTACACACTGAAAGGGTGGAACTGTCCAAAGCCATAATGGACAAATACTCCGCCTTTGAAAAGGAAAAGGTACTGGAATTTAAGGCCGAACACGGAGACGAACCGGCTAATGTGCTGGCCAATTCTGCCGCCGGCCTTATGAACAAACTAAGCCAGTTTGCTAATGGCGCCGTCTACGATGAAGACCGGAACGTACACGAAGTCCACGACGAAAAACTGGACAGGCTGGCAGAACTGGTGGAAGCGGCTAACAGCCCTGTGCTGGTATTCTACCAGTACAAGCACGATATAGACCGGATCGCCAAAAAACTAAAGGGCTACCGGGTGGTGGCGTACCGGGGCGAAGCCCAGCTGCTGGACTGGAACGCAGGAAAGATTGACGTACTGCTGGCGCACCCCGCCAGCACGGCTTATGGTCTCAATATGCAGCAAGGCGGCCACTATATCGTATGGTTTGGCACCGGCTGGAACCTGGAACTATACCAGCAGGCAAACGCCCGCCTGCATCGGCAGGGCCAGCAGTACCCGGTTACGGTGTATAAGCTGCTGTGCGGCCATACTGTGGACGAAAGGGCTAACGCGGCCCTGGAGAGCAAGAAAGGCGTACAGCAGTCTTTGTTGGACAGCCTAAACTATTTACTTAGGAAACATAACCTGGAATAATGACTAACCGTAAACGTATAAACATATCCGTAGACGAAGCGCAGTACCGCAGACTACAGGCCCTACAGGTAAAGTACGGCTTTAAGAACGTCTGCGAACTGGCGCGCGCTATGCTGAACGTCCTAACCCAGTACACGGATGCGGCGGCCACCCGGCGGCGTAAGCCAGCATCCGTGGGCGACGATATACTGGATATGTTTAACGACCTGGGCGACTGGGAAGCTACACCCGAAAACGTGCAGCCACCTGCGCGCCGCCGCAGGACTACCAACAAAGACTAAAGCGATATGGCAAAGGATAAGGACTACCAGCAGCTGATCCATACGGAAAGATGGCTGCGACTGAGACGCGATAAGCTGACCGCTTCGCCACTGTGCGAACGCTGCCAGCAGCAGGGCATCGTAACACCGGCTACGGAAGTACACCACGTTACACCTGTGGAAGATGGGCTGACCCTGGCGGCGAAGCGTCGGTTAATGTATGACTACCACAACCTGCGGGCGCTATGCCACGACTGCCACGTGCAGACACACGTAGAGTTAGGCAGGTGCGGCAAGGCTGCGACGAAGCGACGGAACGAAGCGCAGGTGCGGGCGGTGGTAGATAAATTTTTTGGATAGGGGGGGGTAGTTTTTTAATCGACCGGGTGCCGCGTTAAACCTCGCCCCCAGTTTTGAGCGACGATTTTTGGAAATTCGGATTTACGGAACTTTACCCAAAATGGACGAAATCTGCTGGAAATTTCCGAAAACGTCTAAAAATTGACAAAAACGCAAAGAAAATTGCACGAAACGCTGATTTTATGCTGGAAAACGTAAAAAGTGTTTCCGACTACCGGAAGCAGATAGTAAAAGCCCTAAAGAAAGCCGGTACCTACAGCGCCGGTGTCGATATGCAGGTTTTGAACCTGGCCACCGCCCTGCGGACGCTCGATATGGCTAACGCCCAGATCGACACGCTGGACGAAGTTACGGTATGGGAAGAAACCCGCTACGGCCAGAAGCTGGCGCCGCATCCTGTCTTCAAAGTCCAGAAAGACGCGCAGGACAGTATAACGCGCCAGATGAAGATTTTAGGACTTACTACGGAACTGCTGGCTGGTACTGACGAAACCGACCCGCTGGTGGAACTCACTAAAAAGGTGGTTAAGTCCGGCAAGAGGAAACCGGTAGTAGTAAAGCCGGATGCTGACTAATGACGGAAGAAGAAAAAGACAGACTGCGGCAGGCAAAGGCCGACGTTACCGCTGCATTGGCAGCCGTGCGTATAGAGGACTACCGCCTGGGCGAAGTAGACACCCGGATAGAAGCCTACGTGCGGGAAGTGGCCACCAACCCGGACGGCCACAACCTGTACGAACAACTGGGCGTGCTGCGCTTCTTTGGCTTCTGCCGCCGGTACGGCATCAACGTAACCGAAGTGCAGCGGTTTTTTACCCTGTACGAAAGCCTGTATTTTCCCGGCAAAGCCGGGCTGCAAACGTACCTGCTTACGCCGGTGCAGGCTTTTCAGTTTGCCCATATCTTCGCTTTCTGGAGCGGCGGCCGGCGGGTTATCCGTGAAGTGTGTCTGTACGTCCCGCGTAAGTACAGTAAGACCACCAGCAGCGCTTCGCTGGCCGTAAACGATCTGCTGTACGGCGACGCTAACGCGGAATGTTACACCGGCGCGAACTCTAACGACCAGGCTAAAAAATGCTTTGACGTGATCCGTGGCTGCGTGCGGAAGCTCGACCCTATGGAACGCCGGTACCGGATAAATGAAG
The DNA here is from genome assembly GCA_937877625.1 of uncultured Prevotellaceae bacterium. GTDB lineage: Bacteria > Bacteroidota > Bacteroidia > Bacteroidales > Bacteroidaceae > Alloprevotella. The sequence continues at coordinate 17,548 of CALFJG010000075.1, read as the reverse complement.
AAAGCATAAAATCTAAGCGCAGCGACCGGCAGGCTTTCTGCCAGTGTCTTACCGCTAACGCCCGCACTAAAGACGGACTGAACGCCAGCACGGTAATTATGGACGAATTTAGCCAGGCCCTGGACAGCGACCTGCTGACGGTGCTAACTACGTCTATGGGCGTGCGGGAAAACCCGCTGACGGTTATAATTACCACGGCGTCGGACGTATTCGATGGGCCATTTTACGAAATGCTGCAAGGCTACAAAGCGCTGCTGCTGGGAGAGTATGAAGACGACAGCGTATTTGTGCATCTGTTTGAACCTGATCTGGACGACCCGGAAGACAGCGAAGACACCTGGCGCAAGGTACACCCGCATTTGGGCGTTACGGTGTCCCTGGACTTCTACAGGCAGGAGTACAAAAAGGCGGTGCGTAACGGCGCGGAAGCTATGCTGGCTTTCCGTACTAAGCTGCTGAACGTGTACGCGGAGAATGAGCAGCGCAGCTGGATAAGCAGCACCCTGGCGCGCTCCATTTCCCGGCCTATGCCGCTGGACGCTATCAAAGGACGCCCGGACGCTATGGTAGCTATCGACCTGTCGGAAAGCGACGACTTTAGCGCCGTTACGATGGGCCTATACAACCAGGCGCAAAAGTCTTTCCACTTCCATACCGCGTACTTTTTCCCGGACGGCGCGCTGCCGGGCCACCCTAACGAAAAGCTGTACCGTACCTGGGCCGAGAAAGGCTACCTGCATCTGACCCACGGCGACGTTATCGACTACCGCGAAATCGTGGACTACATACTGCGGCTTAACCAGGTGGTGCGTATTCTGGGCATCGGCTACGATCCCTGGAAGTCGCAGGAAGTAATAAATATGCTGGCGGCCAGTGGAGCCGGTAACGTGATTAAGGGTGTACGGCAGACCTACGGCACGTTTACGGCTCCGGTGGAGAGCTTCGAACACGGCGCCAAAACAGGCCACGTGTTTATTAACGACAACCCGATAAACGCCTACTGCTTCGGCAACGCAGTGCTGGACACCGACAAACTGGAAAACTGCAAGCCCATAAAGCGCAAGGCTACGCAAAAGATAGATGGCGTTATAACTATGCTTATGACACTGCGCCTGTTTATAGACTACGAAAGATAAGATATGCTGTTTAGAGTTTATAGCCGAAAGCATTTGGATGCTATGGCCGTCTACGGCCGGTATCTGGCGCCGTATTATGACCGCTGGGAATGTATGCAGCAGCGCACAGCCGTTATTAACCTGGAGACTATAGCGGACTTTACGGCCCTACAGGACAGTATCGGCCACCGGCTGGTTATGGACGGCGATCTGCTGGAGATAGTGGACGGCCCGGCAGACTTCCAGGACGTCTTACGCAGGGTGGGAAAAGATATTGGATAAATTTTTCATTCTTTTTCTGCCCCTTCTTACCGCTTTGTGCCCAAATGCACCAAAATACAACTAATCACGCCTAAAGTTTGGGTGCGAAAAATTCCTTAGCGCTAATTAAAGTAGAGGGACTACGTAAAGACCTTTGCTAATGGGATTTTTTGGGTACATACTGAACTACTTTAGGCGGGAGACCGCCGCACCTGCTGAACAGGGCGCGGCGGCTGCCGCTGACGGTAGCGGAGACCAGCCGCTGACCCCCCGCCAGGGCGGTACGTGGTGGCCGTCCTATACCGGCCAGACAGCCTTATGCGTGGCGACGGTGTACCGCTGCGTTAAATTCGTGGCTGAAAGTGTCGCTAACCTCAACGTGCAGTATATGCGCCGCAAGGGCGGCATCTTCGTGGAAGACCAGGACAGCCGCCTGTCTTACCTGCTGAACGTGCAGCCGGACGTAGCTACTAACGCTTTCGATTTCTGGGTACAGGTAGTGCAAAATATCCTGCTGGACGGTAACGCCTATATCGTGCCTATCTATAGCCCGGTTACTATGGATTTCGACCGGCTGGCCCTGTGCGGGCGCGGCACGGTGGTGCATAACACGATAAGCGATACGTACACGGTGCGCGATACCGCTAACGGCATCTACGGCATCTATGACGAAGACGAGATTATACACCTTAAGGGTCTTACCACTTACGACAGCAAGGTAGGCGTTTCCGTGCTGACCTTTGCCAGGCTTACGCTGGACATAGCCGCCGTGGGCGACGCTGAGACCTACGACCGTTTTAAGAACGGCGGCAACGTGCGCGGGATCGTCTCTAACGACACCAGCGTGCGCGGCTTCGGAGAGTACCAGGACAAAGAACTGGAAAAGACAGCCGAAAGCGTGGACGACCGGTTTAGGCACGGCGAAAGGATTGTTAGCCTGCCTGGCCAGGTAGAGTTTAAGCAGCTTTCTTTGTCCAGCACGGATATGCAGTTTTTGGAAAGCCGGAAGTTTACCGTTAGGGATATTTGCCGCTTCTTTGGCGTGCATCCGTCTTTCGTCTTTGACGATACAAGCAATAACTACAAGTCTGCCGAAATGGCTAACGTGGCTTTCCTGTCCAACACGCTTAACCCGCTGCTGCGGAAGATCGAAAGCGAGCTGCAAAGGAAACTGTTTAGCCCTAGTATGTACGGCAAACGCAAGGTGCAGTTTGACCGGCGCGGCCTGTATGCCTGCGACCTGGAAAGCCGCATAAAGTACCAGACAGACACTATAGCCGCCGGCCTGTACACAGTGAACGAGTGGCGGCAGGAAGAAAACAAACCTGCTGTAGAGGGCGGCGACACCGTACTGGTGTCTGCGAACCTTAAGAGCATTAACGAGCTGTCGGCCCCGGCCCCGGCTCCCAATACCCCTACCAATGGAAAAGAGGAATAAAAACGACCTGGTGCGGCGCGAAGTAATCGTGGCCGACCTGCACGTGCGCGAAGCGGCAGAGGGCGAAACGCCCAGCCGCGTAATCGCTGGCCGTGCTATCCTGTTTAATACGCCGTCGGCGCCCCTGTGGAGCGACGAAGACGAAGAAGCGCGGGAAATCATTGCGCCGGAAGCCATTACCAAAGAACTGCTGGATGGCTGCGACATAAAATTTACAATGTTCCACGACCGGCAGCTGATTTTGGCGCGCTCCAAGAATGGCAGCGGCACGCTGTCTTACACCGTGGACAGCCAGGGCGTGGCTTTCGAGTTTGAAGCCCCTAACACCGTGGATGGAGACAAGGCCCTGGAACTGGTGCGACGTGGCGACCTGGCCGGGTGCAGCTTCGCTTTCAGTACCCATTACTGGGACGAAGCCTTTGTTACCCGCGCCGTGGAAGTGAGGGACGGCCGCGCCTACATTACCTACACGGTAAAGGCCGTTACCGGCGTCTACGATATGACGCTGGCCGCCGATCCCGCGTACCCGGACACTTCCGTAGAAGCCCGCGAGTTTGCCAGGGATCTGCGCGAAGCAGCCAAACCGGCAGAGCCGGAAACCCCCAAAGTAGATAAAGAGAAAGTAACAGCGCAGCTGCGCGAAATGCGAAACGCTGCTAATACTAAAGTTTTTGTTTAACCTCAAAAGTTTTTCAGCAATGAAGAAAAACACTGTAAACGTCCGTGAACTGGTTGAGAAGTACCAGTCCAACTGCGAGCGCATCAATGCTATTGCTGATGCGTGCGAAACCGAGCAGCGCGAACGCACCGAGGCCGAGACCAAAGAGTACGAAGCCCTGGCGCGCGAAAACCAGCTGCTTGCTATGCGTATGCAGGCCGCAACCGCAGAACACCTGCGCGAGAACCCCAACGCCGTGGCTGATGCGGAAAAGCTGATCCGTGAGAACGTGGCAGCTGGCCGTAAGACCGAAATTACCCTTATCCGTGAGGGCGAATTTGCCGGTATGATGGTCTCCGATGCAACCAACGGCGGTATTGTCCCCCTGTCCGTGCAGGACTTCATTAAGCCCCTTGTTGAGGGCTTTATCCTCGACAAAGTGGGCCTGCCTATGCCTACCGGCCTGGTGGGTGATTTCGTATGGCCCATTTACGACCTTGCCGATGCTACGGTAGCTGGCGAGGGCGTGGCCCTGTCTGACAGCAAAATTAACCTGTCCAAGCTGACTGCAAGCCCTGAGCGTATCGGTATCGCTATCCCGGTTACCAACCAGGCTATTAACCAGTCTGCCGGTCTTATCGAAACCCTTGTAAAGCAGGTTATGCCGCAGGCCGTCGCCCAGCTGCTTAACAAGATCGTTTTTGGTCTTACAAAGGTTACTGGCGCCACCAACCTTGTTGGCCCCTTTGCCCATATTATCGCAAAGGGTGGCGAAAGTCCTACCACCGAAGACAATCGTTACGCAGACAAAGTGGCTATCCACGAAACCCCTGCTTTTGTCGAGCTTAATGCTAAGATGAAAGCAAAGGTACTGGAAACCGGTATAGACGGCGCCCACCTGTGCTGGGTTATGACCAAATCTATGCAGGCTATTCTTGAGGGTACCCCGATCAACGCTAACGGCATCTATGTACCTATGGTACAGGATGGCAAGCTGTGCGGTCTCCCGATCCATACCAGCAACGTTATGCGCAAGACCGTGGTAACCTACAAAAAGGCTACCGTTAGTGGCAGCTCTACCACCTGGGCCGCTTGCGACAAGCCCGCGCAGGAAAGCGACATCCACTTCCACGTAGTTTGCACCCCGAACAACGAAGCCACTGTGCTGGCTGCGCTTACCGCTTCTAACAACAATGTGGCCGAGATTACCACCGTTACGGAGTATATCGGCCTGGGCGACTGGGGCTACCAGCCTATGGGCCTGTTTAACAGCCTGCGTTTCGTCGTCGATCCTTTCAGCCAGGCCCGCAAAGACGCGGTGGACTTCGTGCTGAACTGCGACTACGCAACCAAGACGTTGCGCCCCGAAGCTTTCCTGCTGGGTGAAGCGTCCGTGGCAAACTCCTAATTACCGAACTATCGACGTAGCGCTAAAGTTTTGAATTATGCCTGTAGTGAGTTTGGCCCTGTTTAAGAAGCACGTACGTGCCGACGATTTCGTGGACGACGACGAGCTGATGCAGCATTACGTAAATGCTGCGGAAGCGCACGTTATCCAGGCCACCAACCGCACAGACGCTGAACTGCAAGAACTGGGCGGCGGCGAATACCCCGCCCAGCTTAAGCAGGCAGTTTTGCTGCTGGCAGGCCACTGGTACAACCAGCGCGAAAGCGTAGCCGGCGTGCAGATGCACGAAGTGCCGGACGCGCTACAAGCTTTAATCAAGCCCTTTAGAAAGTTAGTGGACGATACTACCGAAAACACCGACTAAGCTATGCAAGCGGGACGTATGAAATATAAAATTACGCTGTTGGAACCGCAGACGGAAACGACTGCATCCGGAAACGAAAGGATCACTTACGCTGCCACCCGCACGGTCTGGGCCGAAAGGGTTAAGGCTACCGGGCGGCGAAGCGAAGAAGTGGGCGAGCATTTCCCGGACTACAGCACGGAATTTAACATACGCGACGCGCACCCGGTAGAAGAAAACTGGCGGGTACAGCAGGTAGGCGGCGAACTTTACACGGTAACAAACATTATCCCTAATCTGGACAGGGGCTACAAAACTTTGGTGTGCGTAAGGGTAAATGAGTAGCAGGCGGCGGTATGGAAGCGCGGTACGACGACAGCAATTTGCAGCGGCTATTCGCTGAATTGGAGCCGAAACGGCGGGTACAGGCGTTAAAAGGCGGCTTCCGCAGGGAAGCTAACCAGGTACGCAAAACGGCTATTAACAACCTGCGCAGTAGTGGCATCCGTACAGACCGCGATCTGGAAAGCGGCGTACGTGCAGTCGTCTTCAAACGGCAAGCGGGCTTCCGTGTTACCGTAGGCACCAAAGCGGGAAAGAAGCAGTACGGTTTCCATAAGAACCGGCGCGGCGAATTAAAACCAGTCCTGCTATGGGCCGAAATGGGAACGGAAGACCGGCGTACTAAGTCTAACGGTGGAAAGCATACCAGGCAGTGGACAGGGCGTTTACGCAGCAGCCACTATACAGGTAGGATGAAGCGCTACGGCTTTATGGCCCAGACCTTAGAACAGGTGCGCGACAGCGTTACCGATAACCTGCATAACGAAATTATCCAGAACGTCGAAAGAGTAGCAAAGAAGTATGGCTGTAAATAAAACGTCTCTAAGCATAGGTACGCTGATCCGGGAAATGCTGCTGGACAGTGCCGACGTAACGGCACGTACCAATAAGATTTACCCGGTGGCCAGCGACAAAGCCGAGCTGCCGTACATACTGTACCGGCGTGCGGCCCTGGAACAGAACCCGCAGAAAAGCGGGCAGCCAGGCGCCGATACCGTACAGATGGAAGTAATTTGCTTTGCGGCGGATTACGACGACTGCCTGGAACTGGCCGAAGCCGTGCGCGGTGCGCTGGACAACAGGCGCGGCGTACAATCGGATGACGATACGCTGGCGCTTAGCAGCTGCCAGCTGGTGGACAGTGAAGAAGCCTGGCAGGATGACGCGCACGTACAGCAACTGATATTTAACGTAAAAGTCTAACGAATAAACAGTATAAGCAATGGCAAAAACTGCACGCACAGGCTACTGCAATGGTAGCGATATGCTGGTTTACGTGGGCGGTAGCGCCGTGGGGCATTGCACCAGCCACACCGCAACGTTTGCCAGCGAGACCAAAGACCGCGCCGTAAAGCCGGTAGCGTCTGCTGATCTCACATCCGGACTGTGGAAAGGAAAAACTGTTGTCGGTCTTTCCATTTCCATTTCCGCAGAGGGACTGGTACACTATGACGAAACGGAAAGCGGCTTCAAAGAGCTGCTGACCGCCTGGAAGACCGGCCAGCCGGTTACCGTCAAGTGTATGGAACGCGCCAACGATAACGACCCCTACCTGGAAGGCAGCTTCATTATTACCAATTTGGAGCGCACCGACCCCGCGCAGGACGATGCTACCTACAGTATCCAGTTGGAGAATAACGGCCAGCCTACCACCCTAGATCCGACCGCCATTACCGAGAACGTAGCCGCTACACCGGCCACCCAAAGCTAGATTATCGGATATGGCTAAAATCGAAATCGAGATTAACGGCGAAGCATACCCCTGTCGTCCTACGATGGGGGCTATGCTCCGTTTTAAGGAGCAGACCGGTAAGGAAATTACCGAAATGGACGCCAGCAGCTTTACGGAACTTTGTACGTATTTGTGGTGTTGCATTAAGTCTGCCTGCGCACGTGAACAGAAACAGTTTGACTTATCGCTGATTGAGTTTGCAGACAGCATCGACCCCGACGATATGAACGCCTGGGCCGCTGCGGTGCAAGACGGCAACGGCGGCGAAGCTTCCGGCGCCGACCCAAAAGCGTAAGCCCTGCGGGCGTCTACGATCTGCTGGGCGTGGCCCTGGGCTGTATCGGCCTGTCGTACGACGACTTTTGCAACCTGTATACGCAGGAATTTGCAGCCATAAACAAGGCGTGGTACCAGCAGCAGGAAGCCTTACAGCAGGGCGAATGGGAACGGACGCGAATACTGGCCGCTATTGCAATTCAGCCGCACGTCAAAAAGACATTGACCCCGGAAAAACTGCTACCGCTTCCGTGGGATCGCAAACGAAAGCGCGCCACCTCAACGCCCGACGCGCCAGAACTGACAAAGGAGCAGAAACACGAACGCTTTAAGGAATTGTTACACCGCTTAGGAGAGGACTAGTACAATGGCTGGCAAAAGCACTATATCCATAACTTTCAAGCTGGACGGAGACGGTAACGGCTTTAAGACCCTGGCGCAGGACGCCAATGGCCTAAAGCAGGCGATTACAGCCACCCTTTCCGAAGCAAAACAGCTCAAAGGTAACGTAATAAACTTCGCGGCACTGGCCACCGGCATAGATGCTGCGCAGCGCAGCTTTGGCCAGTTGCAAAGTTTTATGGGCGATTTGTCGAAGTCCTACCAGCAGCAGGAATTAGCGGAAACCAAACTGGCCACCGTTATGCGCCAGCGTATGGGCGCCACTGACGACGAAATAGCCAGCATTAAGCAGCTGGCCAGTGAGCAGCAGAAACTGGGTGTAGTGGGCGACGAAGTGCAGCTGGCCGGTGCCCAGCAGGTGGCCACTTTCCTTAAAGAGAAAAGCAGCATAGAAACCCTGCTGCCGGCTATGAACAATCTAATAGCCCAGCAGAACGGCGTAAGTGCTACGCAGAGCGACGCGGTAAGCGTGGCTAACCTTATGGGCAAGGCTATGCAGGGCCAGGTATCGGCCCTTACCCGCGTAGGCATCACTTTTAGCGAAGCCGAAGCGCAGGTGCTTAAGTATGGCACGGAGAGCGAGCGCGCGGCCGTCCTGGCGCAGGTTATTACTAACAACGTGGGCGATATGAACGCCCAGTTAGCCGCCACAGACAGCGGTAAGCAGGCGCAGTTAGCTAACAAGCTGGGCGACATTAAAGAGCAGCTGGGCCAGCTGGCTAACGGTGCTATGCCCTTTGTTACTATCGCGTCTTCCACGGTTACGGCCCTGGCCAGCATTACTACGCTGTCTTCCGGCATTAAGACCCTTACCACCACTGTATACGCCAGCGTAAAGGCGTTTGCCGTCTCCACTGCCGCAGTTATCAAAAACAAGGTGGCCACCGCTGCTGCCGCCGTCGCTGAAAAGGCGGTAGCCGTGGCTACCAAAGCCTGGGCTGCCGTGCAGAAAGTGCTAAACCTGGTACTGTCCGCTAACCCTATCGGCATAGTTATTACGGCCATTAGCGGGCTGGTAGCAGCCCTGGTGGCCGCCTATAACAATAGCGAGGACTTCCGTAATATCTGTAACCAGGTATGGGGTGTTATTAAACCCCTGGCCGACGCCATTATGGGCAGTCTGGTTAAGGCTTTCCAGTGGCTTATCGACAAAGCTAAGCAGGCGTGGGAGTGGCTGCAAAAGATATTGGGCCTGGGCGGCAAGAAAGCCGAAGTATCGGTGGACGTGAAGACCACCGGCGACAGCGGCCTGGACGTGGACGCCCTGGCAAACAAATACGCGGACGCCGGAAAGAAGACCGCCGGAACCGGTACAGGCAAGGCTACCGGTACGGCTGCGGAACCTGCCGCGCCAACCGGCATTATCGGACAGCTGGAAGCCCAGATAGCGGATGCGCGAAAGCGGCTGGAAGAAGCCACCAGCGAAGCCGCTATTACGGCTATTAACCAGGAACTGGCCGCCTATGAAAGCCAGCTGGACAAATACCACAAACTGGGTGTGGAAGTGGCCGAAGAAGTAAGCAGCGGCGTAGAGGATAACGGCCCGATCTGGAAGACTGACGCGGCTACACTGGCCGAGATTTCCGGTAACCTGGATATATTGCAAGCTAAGCTGCAAAACGCCAGCCTGGAAGAAGCCGCCGCGATTAACAAGGAAATAGCCCTGTGGAACGATAAGGCCGATGCTATAAAGCACGCGGGCGAAGAAGCCGAAAAGGCCAGCGTTAAGGCCGGCGACGCGCTGCGCTCCACGTGGGGCGGCCTTAAGAACGTGGGCAGCGGCGTAGAGGGCATAACCGATGCTATCGAGGGTAACGGCAATGCCTGGCAAAAGTTGTCCGGTATAGTAGATGGCTTCTTTAGTATCGTGGATGGCATAAAGGGCATTATAGCGATTATCCAGACGCTTACCGGCATTACGGAAGCGCACACCGTGGCGAAGACTGCGGAAGCCGCCGCCGTGAGCGCGGAAGCTAACGCGGAAGTGAACGCGGCGAGCCAGGAGATTGGCGCAAACGCCGGCCTTATCGCTTCCGAGTATGGCGTAGCGACCGCCCGCACAGCCGCCGCCGGTAGTGGCGCAGCGTCCGCCGTGTCGTCTATTCCATACGTGGGGCCTATACTTGCCGTAGCCGCCATAGCGTCTGTTATTGGCGCTATCCTGGCTATCCCGAAGTTTGCAAGCGGCGGTATCGCCTATGGCCCTACGCTGGGTATGTTTGGCGAGTATGCCGGCGCTGTGAATAACCCTGAAGTAGTGGCCCCATTGGATAAGCTGCGCGATATGCTGGAACCCCGCGAAAGCCTGGGCGGCAAAGTAACTTTCCGCATAGATGGCCGTACCCTTGTGGGCGTGCTGGAAAAGGAAACAGACTTAAGACGACGCAGCTAAGATGGCAAAGCAGTTACGATATGCAGGCGAATTTCTGAGCCGCGCGGGCGTAGCCTGGCGCGTGGAAATTTTGCAGGAAGCAAGCCAGGCGTTTGCTTCCGTGGGCGAGCTGACCTTTGAAGCCGATGAACCGCTGCTGATAGAGTGGAAGCGAACCGACAAAGAAGAAGTGCTGTGCGGCTCTACCGCAACTATCCGTGTAGAAAGCCCCGGCGACCGTACGTATGAAGACTTGTACAGCATCGAAGTGGGCAAAATCCGTATGGACGTTTACCGGGCCGGTTTCCTTTTTTGGTCTGGTGCCCTGGATCCGGAATTTTACGAAGAACCCTACGAAAGGGCCGCAAATTACCCTGTCTCGCTGACCTTTTCAGACTTTGGTATATTTGACCGTCTTAGCTATAATCTGGCCGATATGCAGACCGTTTACGCGGTCGTCAGCGACGCGTTGAGCCGTAGCACGATTAACTATACCAGCATCGACCAGTCGCTGATTTCGTCCTACCTGGGCAGCACTAAATTAACCCTGGGCGGCCTGCGTGTGCGCAGCGACAATTTCTACGACGAAGACGGCATAGCCAGCAGCCTTAAAGACGTTATCGAGGGCATATTCTTGCCGCTGGGCCTGCGGATGGTGCAGCGTAACGGTCGTATCTGGGTTTATGACCTCAACGGTTTGTATACCCTGGCCAGCCAGGCACCGATAGAGTGGAACGGCAGCAGCCAGACGATGGGTACCGATAAGGTGGCCAATAACGTAAAGATTACCTGGAACACCTACGCGCAGGGCGGTAAGCAAGGCCCCGAAGACTGTTGGACGCAGGACGTGGACAAGAACCTGGTAAACATAAACAGCACCAATCCGGCTACGTCCGGAAACTGCCAGTATTACAGCTACCACTACAGCACTGAGCTGTACGACTGGATCGACGCTACGGATGCAGGGTTTACACTGTGGCTGTGCGACCAGCAATACGGCGAAAACGCTACGCTGGACGCTTCCGGTATCAAATTCTTTAAGATCGTGGAACAGAACGACGGCCAGGAAAGCGAGGGTATCGCGGTAGTCTGGACGGCGTACTACGGCTATGGGAATAAGCAGCGGTGGAGTGATACAAAATCCCTTAGCTGGGCTGTGCGTGGTTTACAGGGCGTAGCGATTACTTCCATAGATAACGCTTTTGGCACTAACCTGGATACCGTGCTGGGCGGCACGCTGGCGGCCTGTGGGGAAAAGCTATTTACAAGTGAAAAGATATGGATACCGCCGGTAGATAATACCGGTGATCTGCTTATGCGTGTAACGCTGCCGCTGCTTATGGACTGCCGGTTTAATCCTTTTGAAAGCGCAAGCAACCTTATTAAAGGAATGAAACAGGAAGACTGGTATAAGCAGTGGGGCAGCTACGGTAATTTCCTGTATATCCCAGTAAGGCTTAAGTTTCAGCCGGACGGCTCTAATACTATCTATACCTGGACTAACCGTACAATCGTGGCGCAGGATATTAGTAGTAACCCGGTAAAGACGCTGGAAGCGACGTACGGAAGCTGGGTTTCTGGTACTTCAACGTGGGGTTATTTCGGATATTGGGATAAGTCCAACGCGGAAGACGACGCGCCCGCTGTTTTGGGATGGAAGACCAACCGACCGGCTAAGAACGCTTACACCGGAAAGATAACAACCCTGCTAAAAGAGTGTGAAGACGGCCAGTACGTACCATATCCCAGCAGCGCGCGTGGCGGCCAGCTGTGGCTAGAGGTCTGCAAGGGCTGGATAATCCGGGATGGCTCCAATAATTTGCCCAGCAGTGGCAGCACGCCTAATACAAAGGACTTGTGGCAGAAAGTGGGTATTATCCTTTTCAAGCTCCCGCAGTTTGAGATCGTGAACCGGCAGCAGTTTGATATGGGCGTAAGCACTGACGACGTGGAATACCAGGCCGAAATCAATGCCGCCGCCAAAGAAAGCATTGATCTGGACACGATCTGCGGAACCCATAAAGACGGCGTACCCACAGCGCGCGGCGCGTTTTTCCTTACCAGCAACGGCCAGCAGTTAAAGCAGCTTACCAGGGCCGGACGGACTACGCAGGCAGAAGAACTGCTGATAGGTACACTGTACAGCCAGTTTGCGCAGCGGCGCACCACCCTTAGCGGCGAAGCGGAACTGCCGACCGGCGGGTTAAAGGTGTACACAGAACAGAACCAGGATAATAAATTGTTTCTTATGCAGGGCGAAGTTATGGACACTATCGCGGACACGTCCGACGTTACGATAGTGGAGCTGCGCCCGGACGAATACGATAAAGCGGTATAGCGGGCTATGGCGGATAAAGAATTTACACTGGTTACCAATCTGCGCGACCCCCGGCCCCGCAGCAAACGCCTGCGCGAGCTGGGCGCGACCGGCACCAGCGGCGGCAGTACCGTGGTAAACATTTCCGGTGGCGGCAGTACACCCGCCAGCGGCGACGGCCATACGCACGCCAATAAACCGGCCCTGGACGCTATTACTATCGACGCGGCCGGGTATGAATATCTTACCCAGCTTAAAGAAGTTACCGACGCAGAAACAGGGAACCCCACCACGGAAAGCGTTACCGAAAAGGTAAAGGCCGGATACGCTGACGAAGCCTACGACCTTAGTCCCAACAGCCCGGCTAACGCCCGCTTCCTGTCCAAGATCGCGGATGACGTAGCCGCCGGCCGTATAACTTTTTCGCAGGGCCTTACCGCTGTGGGCGTGGCCGTCTTCCAGGACGAAGCGCAGTTTGGTACTTTCGTCCGGTCGCTTTACGGCGGTACTGGCGGCGGCGTGGATGCTAACGGCAATGCCGAATTTGAAAGCGTCCGGGTGCGTACGTACTTTGAAGCCGTAGAACTGATTATTAACCGCCTGTCCGCTATCGAGGGCGACCAGCTGCTGACGGAAGCCGATACCATAGACAGTATCGACGATCTGGGCGACGGTACGTATGGCCTGCACCTGCACAGCAAGTATGACGGTTATTTTACGGCCATATCTGCCGGCAGTGTGTTAAAGGGTATTGTAAACAACCTGGGCGCGGCTGCGCTGGGTATGCAGAGCCAGGGCAATAACGTGGCCCTGTACACGTCCTGGTTTAGGGTAAACAGCGTGAACCCTGCCAGCAACTACCTGGAAGTACAGCTGTACCCCGGCAACCAGGTACCCGGCGGCACGAATTACCCGCCGTGCGAGCTTATGAAGATAGCCCGATGGGGACACCAGACGGACACCACCCGGCAAAGCTGCCTTTTCCTGTCTTCCACAGAGGGCCGCATAGTACACCTTACCGGCGTTACAAAGCCTATCATAGACCGCACGAACTATGGCGCGACCTTTGGCACCATACCGGATTTCCTGCGGGCCTTAGACCTGCCGATAAACCCCAGCCAGGATTACGTCTACGCACGTGGTCTTATCGTGCAGGATATTATACGTATCAACTACCAGGGCCAGCCTGTGGTAGAGTACGTGGACAGGGGCGCGTATGACGCTAGCGCTACATACTATTGCGCCGCCGTGAACCCGGACACCGGCGTATATGAGACTTCCGACGTTTGGTACCTGGGCTGCAAGTGGCGGTGTATGAATACCGGCACTACGGACGCCCCCGCCTGGAATAGCACCGACTGGGCGATGGTTGAGGGTAACCCGGAATTTACCGTAGAGTTTGCCGACACGGATTACCTTTTCGATCCAGACCGCTTCGCCGTTACGCTGCGTGTTATCGCGAAGCTTTACAACCAGGTTATAACAGCTGATATTCTGGACGCTGACGTAGTTTGGACACGTTACAGCGAAGACCTGGATGGAAACCCGCGTACGGCCAGCGATAACGCCTGGGCCTTGCGGCGTGCTGGTGCCGCGCCCGGTGGCATCATTGGCAAATCCATAGACCTTACCGTGGACGACTGCGATTTTAACGGCTATATTCCGCCGGTACTTCGCTTTACGGCCACTGTTACCCTGCGCGACGGTGCGACCGGCACGCCCGCAGCTACAGATACCGCAAATTTTGAGTATTAGATGATATGAAAACAAAACGCTTCGACTTCAATTTTAAGCCGTTACAGCTGAATATCACTATATCGGTGGATGGCAGCGTACCGGATAAGCAGAACTATAACGGCGACGCGGACGAGTTTACCCCGGATTATACCCTGGTGCCGCTTATTTTGCAGCCGCAGGTAAGCCGTCTGGACAAAGACGAAATAGTAAGCCCCGGTAACATAAACACCCTGCTTGCAAACGTCAAGTGGTACGAAATTATAAGCGGCGTGCGAACCCTTATTTTGGCCGAAAACACCGACTACGAAGTAACTACCAGCGGCGGCCAGGCCGGGCGTATCAAGGTTAAGAAAAACGCCCAGCCGGATATTCCTATTACGCTGGAATTTTACGCCGAATATCTGGACGACCGCACCAACCAGGTAGTGGTTATCCACGCTACGCATATAGTGAAGTGTGGCAACTCCACGGCCTATATGCCCGAACTGCTGCTGGACGCGGCAGACCAGACGATTTATAACCCGCTTATCGACCCGGACAGCCAGACCGTCCACGCCAGTTTGCGTGTAGGCGCTGCGGAGTGTGCGGCAGCTAACCGGCAGTTTGTCTGGGAAGTCCTGCGATCCGACGGCACCTTTACCGAAGTAGGCCAGGACGATTTCGATTTTGAGCTGTCCGTAGCCGCTGACGGTGCCAGCTGCACGGTAAACCGTAGCCTTATGGGCGACAGTGTAATACTGCGCTGCCGCGCGAAGTACGACCCGGACGGAAGCCCTGGGAGCGTTACCCTTACTGCCGCCGCGCCGCAGGCTATCGTAGCCTTTGTACGCCGTCTCCCTAAGTACGAGTACGAGATAGTGGGCCTGCCTGTCAATATCCCGCCGGGCATCCTGGCGGTTTGTCCGGAAGTGTACGTATGGGACGTAAACGGCCCGGTGGACAATCCCGAAAACGTACTGCTGCCGCTGTGGTATATCGGCACCAACATAGCCAGCGGAACCCCCGCCAGCTACCAGCAGGTGGCCACCGGCTTTGCCCCGACAATCCCCACCGCCGCTATGAGCGAATTATACGGCGCGGTTATCGGCGTGGAAGTTAAAGACCCCGGCCCGCTGGCACCCTGGGAAGACGGTAACGGTACGTCCTGGTTTGAGGACGGCGACGGTTACGTATTACTGATAAAATAACGCTTAAAGCATAGGAATTATGGCACGTTACATTAAAGCAAATCCCAAAGTAGCCGCCTTTTTGGGCATTGAGAGAGACCGTAACACGGTTACAGACGGCAATTACCTTTTGTGGCAGTCCGATATGCTGGCCTTTGGCCCGCTTACCCAGCTGCCGGACACCCTGGCACAGATCGGCGGTATAGCCCTTATGCCGCACGAAGCACGCGAAGAACAGGACGGCACCGTAGTGCGCCCGCTGCCTACTGCGACAGACCCCCGGTTTATCGTGGAGACGCAGGCCGCAGAGGAAAGCGAAGAAAACGCCCCTGTGGGCGGCGATAACGCCGAGCAGGTAGAAGAACCCGCCCAGCAGGAAGAAAGCCCCGCAGAGGGCGAAACAGACGGCAACAGCGGCACGGAAGATAACGAACCCGAAAACGAAGACTAAGCTATGAGCAGCGCAAGTACAACCCGGACTATAAAATTTATATCCAAAGCCGGTACCTACACCGCCGTTATTATGAGTCCGAGCGGCGACCTGTACCAGGAATGGGAAGGCACACTGAACGACATTACGGCTATACGCCCGAATTATGCGACTTTGCAGCCTGTACTGTATTTCGTCTGCACGTCTTCGCGCGTAGCTGAGGGCGTGGCCACCCCGGACAGCATCGACTATTACTTCAACGGCACGAAGATTACCTGGAACGGCGCAAACAGTGCAGGTACGTTTGCCGGTTATTTCCAGAAGATTTCGCCCAGCGGCACGCAGCTGTACTATGGTATTAAAATCGTCCAGAACATAGCCGCGCTTTCCAACTATGCCCCGGCGGTTATCAAGATGGAAGCCACGATTAGCTACGGCACGCAGTCCGATACGATCCAGGCCAGCTATACTATCCCGATCCAGCAGGCGACCGGCAGCAGCTACCGCGTTACAATCGCGGCTGGCGATAACAAGAATTTTGTTATTACGGACAAATCCGACAGCTGTATACTGAAAGCCTACGCCTACCAGTCCGGCAACGAGCTTTCCGCAGACCTTACCTATGCCTGGGAGAAGATGGGTGCCACCGGCTGGCAGACCCTTTCGGGCCAGACGGCGCGTACGCTCACTGTGGCCGCTTCCAGCATCGACACGTACGGCGAATTTAGAGTAACTGTGTACCGTGGCGGCGTTGAAATCGGCAAGGACATACAGGGCGTTATGGACGCTTCCGACCCTTTCGACATTGACCCGCACCCGAACCCCGAAGACGAAGCGATTACCGAAGACACCAACGGTAACGGCAGCGTCGTTTACACCCCGGTAGTGGTAAAACGCGGCACGAACACGCAGGCCCTTAGCACTACTTTCTATTTCGTGCTTAAAGACGCTGCCGGTGTGTACCTCAAGAACGTCTCCTCCGGTATCAACCTCAAGGAAGCGACCGGTACTACCAGCCAGAGCCGCCTGATCTCCTACTTCGGCCGTGTCAACTATTCCTATGGCGGCCGCTACCTCCTGCAGGCCACGGTCCGTGCTGACGGCTCCTCCCGCTTCGCCCCCGGCAGGCAGTGGGGTGTGTTCCCTTCCATGTCCGCCGGCTGGCGCATCTCCCAGGAACCCTTCTGGAATGTTTCCTGGATGAACGACCTCAAGGTCCGGTACAGCTACGGCCGCCTGGGAAGCCAGAATGTTGGAGACTACGACTGGATGTCCCTCGTCAACAACTACACCGCCTATCTGATGGCCGGTGACAACGGCGGAGAATTCCCCGGACAGGCGATCCAGGCGCTCTCCAACATCGACATCTCCTGGGAAACCCTGGTCCAGCACAACATCGGCGTGGACATGGCCTTCCTGAACAACCGGTTCCTGGTCACGGCTGAGTACTACATCAGCCAGTCACGCGACTGCCTGTACCGCCAGCCCATCCTGAAGACCGCCGGTTCCACGACCGACCCGATGGTGAACTCCGCCACCCTCACGAACCGGGGTATCGAACTATCCCTGAAATGGCGGGAGAACATCGGACGCGACTTCCACTACAGCATCGGTGCGAACTTCTCCCACAACCGCAACAACCTGGACGGCCTCGGATACGGAATTCCCGAGAGCGACAACGGTTCCACGATCTCCCGCGTCGGCCATCCGCTGGGCCAGTTTTACGCCATCGTGATCGACGGCCTGTTCCAGAGTGACGAGGATGCCGCGAACTCCACCCGGGATGGCAAACGCATCCAGCCCAATGCCAAGGCCGGCGACATCAAATGGG
>CALFJG010000074.1 GCA_937877625.1 uncultured Prevotellaceae bacterium | reverse complement strand
AGGAAAACGGCGTTTTTCTTTTCTATGCCGAGCCGCCGCCTATCTTCGCGCAGCAGAGTAGTGCAAGGCGAGCGCATAGAAAAGGAAAACGGCGTTTTTCTTTTCTATGCCGAGCCGCCGCCTATCTTCGCGCAGCAGAGTAGTGCAAGGCGAGCGCATAGAAAAGGAAAACGGCGTTTTTCTTTTCTATGCCGAGCCGCCGCCTATCTTCGCGCAGCAAAGTAGTGCAAGGCGAGCGAGCCGCCGCCTATCTTCGCGCAGCAGCGTAGTGCAAGGCGAGCGCAACGGAAAAAAATACTAAGACAAAACCTGCTCCAAGATACCACAACAATCTATTCAGCTTCATTTTGAGAACATCCCTACATAAACTCCGCCAAACGACAAACTTTCGTAAAGCAGACATAACAAAACGCGAGGAAAGACTGCGTTTTTTGCACAAAATGAAAGAAAGCGCGCAATTGTAGGTTGCTTTTTGATAGAGCATTGTAGAACTTTGTAGTCAGAAGTATAACCCTAATCCCTTTTTCTACAATGAATGCAAGACAAGTAGTAGAAGACCTCACACGGAGGTTCCCAGGCGAGCCCGCCTACATTCAAGCCGTGAGCCAGGTACTCGGCAGCATTGAAGACACCTATAACGAATATCCAGCTTTTGAGGCCACGAACCTCGTGGAGCGCCTCTGCATACCCGACCGTGTGGTGTCATTCCGCGTGACGTGGACCGACGACAACGGCAAGATACGCACCAATATGGGCTACCGCGTGCAGCACAACAACGTGCTTGGCCCCTACAAAGGCGGCATACGTTTCCACGAGAGTGTAAACCTCGGCATACTGAAGTTCCTGGCCTTTGAGCAGACGTTTAAGAACTCCCTCACCACACTGCCAATGGGCGGTGCCAAAGGCGGCAGCGACTTCACACCGCGCGGCAAGAGCAACGCAGAGGTGATGCGTTTCTGCCAGGCCTTTATGAGCGAACTCTACCGACATATCGGCCCCGATGAAGATGTACCCGCCGGAGACATTGGCGTGGGTGGCCGCGAAGTGGCATATATGTTTGGTTGGTACAAGAAACTCACCCACCTCTGGGGCGGCGTACTCACCGGGAAGGGCTTGGAGTTCGGCGGCTCGCTCATACGCCCCGAGGCGACAGGCTATGGCAATGTGTATTTCTTGCAAAATATGCTTGCCACACGAGGTGAAGACCTGGAGGGCAAGACCGTTCTCGTTAGCGGCTCGGGCAACGTAGCGCAATATACTATGGAAAAATGCCTCGAGCTCGGGGCTAAAGTAGTCACCTGCAGCGACAGCGACGGCTACATCTACGACCCCGAAGGCATCGACCGCGAGAAGCTGGACTTCATTATGCGCCTGAAAAACGAGGAGCGTGGCCGCATACGCGAGTACGCCGAGGAATATGGTGTGAAATACGTAGGCGGCGGCGCAAAACCGTGGAACGAAAAGGGCGACATAGCACTGCCCAGCGCTACACAAAACGAGATTGACGAGGCAGCCGCAAAAGCCTTGGTAAACAACGGTGTCATTGCCGTGAGCGAGGGAGCGAATATGCCCACCACGCCCGAAGCCATCAAGGTGTTCCAAGCTGCCAAGTTGCTCTATAGCCCCGGAAAAGCAGCCAATGCAGGCGGTGTGGCAGTGAGCGGACTGGAAATGTCGCAAAACAGCGAGCGTCTCTCCTGGACACGCGAGGAGGTGGACGCACGACTGCACGGCATTATGGACAATATCCACGCCAACTGCGTAGAACACGGCACCCAGGCCGATGGCTACATAAACTATGTGAAGGGGGCTAACATCGCCGGCTTCCTCAAAGTGGCAAAAGCTATGATGGCGCAAGGGATATACTAAGCCCCACCAACACCACCCTTAGACCATAGGAGTGTGCTGTAAAATTAGGCTGAACGGATTTTTGTGGTATCGTGCAACAGGCTATGACAAAAAAGCCCAGAGAGACAAAAGCTGTCAGTCGCAGAAAGCGCATAAATACTAATTTATAGCCCTATAATCTAATTTATAGCCCCTATAATACCAATGCCCGCCGCGTAACGATATTTGCGCGACGGGTTTTTTTGATATCCGGGAGCGCACGCTTCTGGGAGCGCAGGCTGCTCGCCTGCATCCGGGAGCGCACGCGCCTCGCCTGCATCTCGGAGCGTAGGCCGCGTGTGCCATACTTACGGCACTGATAGGTTTACACTATTTCCGAAACAGGAATACTTTTAATAGAGGTGGGAGGAATTATTTTCTTCCTCGGATGAATTCTATAAAGTGTGACTATATTTATACAAACTAAG
>CALFJG010000073.1 GCA_937877625.1 uncultured Prevotellaceae bacterium | reverse complement strand
CCCCCCTCCCCCCGCCCACAAAATCAAACAAACAAAAACTATGCGCAAAAAAATCGTTGCCGGAAACTGGAAGATGAACAAAAACCTTCAGGAAGGCATTGCTTTAGCAAAAGAACTCAATGAGAAACTCACAGCCGACAAACCCGCTTGCGGCGTCGTTATCTGCACACCATTTATCCACCTGGCATCCGTAGCAGGCCTCATCAACAAAGACATCATCGGTCTGGGGGCTGAAAACTGCGCCGACAAAGAAAAAGGAGCCTACACGGGCGAAGTATCCGCAGAAATGGTGAAGAGTACAGGTGCCGACTATGTAATCCTCGGCCACAGCGAGCGACGCGCCTACTACGGCGAAACAGCCGAGATCCTCAAGGAAAAAGTTAACCTCGCGCTGGCTAACGGGCTGAAAGTCATCTTCTGTATCGGCGAGGTACTCGAAGAAAGAGAAGCCGGCAAACAAAACGAAGTAGTAAAAGCACAAATCGAAGGTTCGCTCTTCGACCTCACCGCAGAGCAGTACACCAACATCATCCTTGCCTACGAACCCGTTTGGGCTATCGGCACCGGCAAGACAGCCACAGCCGAACAAGCCGAAGAAATGCACGCCTTTATTCGTGGTGTCATCGCAGAGAAGTTTGGCGCACAAGCCGCCGAAGACACCACCATCCTCTACGGCGGTAGTTGCAAACCAAGCAACGCACGCGAGCTATTCGCAAAACCCGATGTCGATGGAGGACTCATAGGAGGCGCAGCCCTTAAAGCCGACGATTTCAAAGGCATCATCGACGCTTGGAAGAACTAAACAAAACTTAGTACACTGACTTTTGACTATTGATTATTGAATACTGAACATTGGCTACTATATAAAGAGGGTGTGCCGCAAATGTTCAGTATTCAATGCTCAATAATCAACGACAACCGATGCTATGCGCACGCTTCTCTTCCTTTCTTTCCTCCTTGCTTGCACCGTTACCCTTCAAGCGCAAGACAATCCTAATCGCCAACAAACAGGAACAGGCGGTCAAGTGGTTGTGATTGACGACCAAGGCACTCCACAAAGTGGGAACACACCACAAAACGGACAGGCCGCAGGCGAGACACCTCGCTCCACAACGGGCGAGCAGCAGCAAACAACTGCCGACAGCCCCGCAAAAACCGAAGGCGACGCTTCTGCCAGTGAAGGAAAAGAAGGCGAAGACAAAAACGAAGCAGCACCCGAAACCCCACGTGTCCGCCGTGTGTACAAAAAAGATACCACCCGACGCGTGGTACTACGTCGGCGCACAAGAAGCGGGGGCGGCACTGTAGCAACAAGAGAACAACGCGAAGGCTACCGAATACAAATCTTTACCGGAGGCAACCGTCGCCAAGACCGCCAACACGCCGAAGCACTCGCTGAACGTATCAGGAAATACTTCCCAGAACTCTCAGCATACACCCATTTCGTTTGTCCACGTTGGACATGCCGTGTCGGCGACTTTGAAAAGCCCGAACAGGCCAGCAGATATGTATCGCTCATTCTACGCTCTAAAATTTCTGTAGAAGCACGCATCATAAAAACAACCGTTTGGCTACCAAAGAAAAAGTAGTAAACCTGCCGAGGATTACGAAACGTTCTCAAAAACAAACCTCCAGCACCCCCCCTCTCCAATATAAAATGCAAAGTATGTCCACCGACATCACACAGCAAATATCCCAAAGCGTAGCACACACGCTGCAACTCATCGGCGAAGACCCTACACGCGAGGGATTGCTCAAAACACCTCTGCGAGTAGCAAAAGCACTGCAAGACCTCACACGAGGATACAAAGAAGATGCTTCGGCAGTGCTTCTCTCTGCCCGCTTTAAGGAAGACTACAACCAGATGGTACTCGTGAAAGACATACCTTTTTATAGTCTTTGCGAACACCACGTCCTTCCTTTCTACGGCAAAGCTCACGTGGCATATATTCCCGACGGATACATCACCGGGCTTTCAAAAATAGCACGTGTGGTAGATATTTTTTCTCACCGCTTGCAGGTGCAAGAGCGATTGACAACACAAATCAAAGAATGTATCCAGCAAGCCTTACACCCGCTCGGTGTGATGGTGGTGATAGAAGCCAAACACATGTGTATGCAAATGCGCGGTGTGGCAAAGAGCGATTGTATCACTACAACAAGCGACTTCTGTGGAGCATTCAACCAGGCTAAGACACGCGAAGAGTTTTTAAGCCTAATTCGCTCAAAGGCATAAGGAACTTTTGCGTTAAGCCAGAAGAGCAAAGCGAAACTTGCTTCAGCTTTGCCTTGGCGAGCAAAAGTCTGTTGAAAACGAACTTTTGCGTTAAGCCAGAAGAGCAAAGCGAAGCGTGCTTCAGCTTTGCCTTGGCGAGCAAAAGTCTGTTGAAGACAAACAAAAATTCGAGACCACTAAACAATAAAACGCACCACGCATACGTTATTATAAAGAAGTAACGCCAACAAAGACACAACTTCTATTTGCGGCAGTAGCTCAGTTGGCAGAGCATCAGCTTCCCAAGCTGAGGGTCGCGGGTTCGAGCCCCGTTTGCCGCTCTCTTTTAGCATCTCTCCCCCCCCTAAAC
Source organism: uncultured Prevotellaceae bacterium (assembly GCA_937877625.1). Lineage (GTDB taxonomy): Bacteria > Bacteroidota > Bacteroidia > Bacteroidales > Bacteroidaceae > Alloprevotella. Next base: position 51,763 of record CALFJG010000073.1, on the reverse strand, counting down.
AACAAATGGGACGACATCGTAGCGTTGTGCGATGCCGCCCCATTCTCTTCATAAGTATTAGATTAGGTATATTCGGGTTGTTCTATAAATTAGGATTGATGCGCTTTCTTTGGCTGTTTGCTTTTTGTCTCTCTCTCTTGACCATCTTTTGTCTTAACCCCTTGTCGCACAAGTCAGTCGCTACGGCGGCTGGAAGCGTAAGAGTAAACCTGCTACAAGACAGCACAAAACCAATTCAAGCCTAATTTATAGAACACCACAGAATTATTTAGCCTTCTTTGCAGTAGCCTTTTTAGGCTTTGCTGCAACAGGCTTCTTGGCTTCGGCCTTGGCTTTTGGCACAGGCTTTGCCTTTGTATCAGCTTTTGCCTTCGGCGCGGCCTTGGCTTTGGGCGCGGCCTTGGCTTTTGGCGCAGGCTTTACCTCGGGTGCTGCTGGTGCTTTCTGAAAGCCACCTTCCATTTCCTCGAGTTGTCCTAAGAGGTGTTGGAGTTTCTCTATCTCTTTGTCCTTACGCTCAAGTTCTTCGTCTTGGTTCTTGATGGTGGTAAGCAGTGAGTTTAGCTCTTCGTTTTCGTACTCGGGATAGAGATTGTTGATGCGGCTATTGAAATCGCCGAGGATATTCATAAAGTTGGTGAAAGCATCATAGGGCGAGTCGTAGATACCTCGGTAGCCGCCGTAGCTATTGGCCTTCGTACTCATAAAGCGGAAGTTGTTGGAGGCTTGCAGGTAGTCATAGTCTTGCTTGAGCCGGCGGTCGTTGCAAATACGCACACGGTCGGCCACGCTATAAAGTTTCTCTAAGGCTTCACGCTGCATATCGTTGCCGAGCCAAGGCGAGAGGTCGCGCTCTTCGTCAACCCACGATGTGGGATAGGCCACCCCAAGCTCACCCGCACTCTTCATCTTGGCACATATCTCGCTGGGAGTGCTGAATACCACGCCGCGCTCTTTGAGTTGTTCGGGCAACGACTTCATAAACTCCAGGATATTACTTGACAGCGGCTGGAAGATGCCGAGTGCGCATAGTTCCATAAAGATATTGACTACTTGCTCGTCCTCGGGGAGGTCGGCAATCCACTTCGCGTAAGTATCTGCAAAGAGGGGATACTCGCTCCACGATGAATCATTGAAACGGAAGCTAATGTCCTCACTGAGGCTGTGGTCGCGCAGGAGTAGTTTAAGTTTAGGATTGCGGCTGCAATGGTAAACAAAGTGTGGCGACTTCCAGCCGAGTACGTGCTTAGCACCTTCGGCAAGCATACCTTTGAAACCCATATCGGCCACTTCTGCGCCTATCTCATCGCTGTAGATGAGGCAGGAATTTCGGAACACTTTTGGCTCTTTGCCGAAGAGTGTCTTAATCTTCTTGCAGAGACGCTTCACCTCCTCGCGGAAGGTTTCGCGGTTTGTCATTGAGGAGAAGCCGTGGCTATATGGCTCAGCGAGAAACTCTACGCATCCTGTGTCGTTAAGTTGGCTGAGGAGATCAAGCACTTGTGGAGCATAGCGTTCCAAGAGTTCTATGGCACTACCGCTAAGGCTGATGGCACACTTGAAGTAACTGCCATAGCGTGCCGACATTTCAAGCAGGGCTTGCAAAGCGGGTACATAACTGCGCTCGGCTGTTTCCTGAATACTACGTTCGTTCTCATAGTCATCGTAGTAATAGTGGTCTGTGCCGATGTCAAAGAAGCGATAGCGTTTCAGGTGGATGTTTTGATGGATTTCAAAGTATAAGCAAACGGTTTTCATAAGAGTAAGAGAAAAAGATTGTGGCTTTGCCGAGGGAGAGATGTGTTATCGGAGTACTCAAAAGAGAATGGTATGATAAGAACGTGATATTCTCGGAGTATTCTGAAAGCCTAAGCGTAGCCTAATGGTTATTGTATATTGGTTAACAGTGTTTGGTTAACGGTTCAGGCATCGGAGATAGCATTCGTTGATACGCTCTCCTACTTTCTCCCAAGTTATTTCATCTACCTCCTTGCGTCCTTCTTCTTTGAGGTAGTGATGATAGCTGTGATAGGTGCATAGGGCGTAGATAGCATCGGCCATAGCATCGATGTCCCAATAGTCTGTCTTGACACAGTTAGTAAGGATTTCAGCGCATCCGCTTTGTTTGCTGATGATGCTTGGCACACCACATTGCATAGCCTCTAACGGACTTATTCCAAAAGGCTCGCTGACGCTGGGCATCACATATACGTAGCTCTCGCGGAAAGCTTCAAAGACTTGGTGTCCTTTCATAAAACCGGGGAAGTGGAACTTGTCGGCTATTCCTTTCTTTGCTACGAGGTCAATCATCTCGTTCATCTTGTCTCCGCTACCGGCCATACAGAATCTTATGCCTTTTGTTCGGCTGAGTACTTTGGCAGCGGCTTCAACGAAGTATTCTGGACCTTTCTGCATTGTGATACGTCCGAGGAAGGTGACCACTTTGTCGCGCTCGGCGGCATTCTCTATGGGAATGTCCACAAACTCTTTTATTTCGGGGTCGAGCGGATAGACGGCGTTGTGCATAGCGACACACTTGGCCGGGTCTTGGTGGTAGTGGTTTATCACTGTCTGACGAGTGAGTTCGCTGACGCACATGATGCAGTCGGCGTGGTCCATACCATCTTTTTCTATGCCATATACCGTGGGATTGACTTTTCCTCTGGAGCGGTCGAAGTCGGTAGCATGGACGTGGATGACGAGGGGTTTGCCGCTCACCTGCTTAGCGTGAATGCCAGCGGGATAGGTGAGCCAGTCGTGAGCGTGGATAATGTCATAGTCCTGCTGACGGGCTATCACGCCTGCCACGATGCTGTAGTTGTTTATTTCGTCTTGGAGGTTGTCGGGGTATTTGCCCGAGAACTGTATGCAACCGAGGTCGTCAGTCTGTCGATAGTTGAAATCGGCGTAGATATGGTCGCGTAGGGCGTAATAGAGCTCGGGCGACATTTTATCGCCGATACGCTCCTCAACATATTCGCGTGGCACGTCTTTCCACACGATAGGCACTTGGCTCATACCGATAATGTTCATAAAACTCCTGTCTTCGTCGCCCCAGGGTGCGGGGATACAGAAAGTGATGTCCATATCGGGGATAGCAGCAAGCCCTTTTGTGATACCATAACTGGCCGTGCCGAGACCGCCAAGGATATGAGGTGGAAACTCCCACCCAAACATTAAGACTTTCATAGTGTATATTCTCTACCTTTTATTCTATTCTTCTCTTTGGTATTTCTCAAGCATACGTATGGCACGCAGTATGCCGCTCACGTTCATTGCCAGCGACACGGCTCCGCGTCCGTGGAACGGCGGGTTACCGTCGAAGAGTTCGGGTATGGTGCCGAGGCTGTGGTAGAAGAGTTCCTCTTCGAAGCCGATGAGTTGCCGTTCTATGTAGTTCACACCGCTCATCTTATACACACGTAGATAAGCCTCGAGATAAAATCCTGTGAGCCACGGCCACGCGGTGCCTTGGTGGTAGGCTTGGTCGCGCTGTGTTTGCGGACCGGTATAGAGGGGTGTGTAGCCACCGCTCTTCGGTGATAGGCTGCGTATGCCTTTGGGTGTGACGAGTTCCTTGGTACAGGTGTCAAGCACGCTCTTACGCTCTTTGAGGCCGAGGGGACAGAAGTCAAGGGCTATACCGAGCAACTGATTGGGGCGTACACTCCAGTCGGCCATTTGTCCGTCAACGTAATCAAAGAGGTAGCCGTATTCGTTGAGGAATGTTTCGCGGAACGACTGCCCTACGCGCTCGGCATCTTTCCCTGCTTGACGCGCTTTAACTTTTTGTGCTTCTGTGCCATACTCCGAGAGCAGTTGCTCATAGAATTTCAAGGCGTTATACCACAAGGCGTTGAACTCAACGATGTATCCTGTGCGTGGCACAATGGGACGTCCGCCTGCTGTGCTGTTCATCCACGTCACAGGCACATCGCGCCCGTTGGTATAGAGCAGGCCGTTGTTGTGTACGAAGAGGTTGGGATGGCCTCCCTCCCAGATATAATCTACCATTTGCGCCACGAGGTCGCCGTAGCGCTCGTAGCATTCTTTGCGTCCTACGAACTTGCCGTACTGCTGCAAACACCACACTGCCCAAAGCAACACATCGGGCTGCTCCATCTCGGCAATATCAACGCTGATAGGACGTGCGGCGATAAAGTCGCATACGGCTTTTTCCGCCGTTGCCATATATTGTTCAAAGCGGTCTTTCTCGCCGATAGAGAGTGTGAGGCCGGGGAGTGATACAAAGGTGTCGCGTGCACGAGCCTTAAACCAGTGAAACCCAGCGAGCATATACAGTTCATCGTCTTTCTCTACGCGGAACTGGTGGGCTGCATTGACCAGGCAGTGGAAGAAACTGTCGCGGCTGTCGCGCCCCACTTTTTCTGCCTCCATACTCATTTCGAGTTTAGTTGCTTTTGCCTCGGCTGTGGCAGCACTGAAGACTATGCTCTCACCTTTTTTCAGGCTCACTTCAAAGTAGCCGGGTACGAAAGCATCTTCCACATCGTAGTATCCGCGCTCTGCTTCTTTGGGATATTCCAGTCCGCGATACCAGTCGCCTTCGTAAACAAAAGCTGCGGGGCGGTTGGTTTGCATAAAGAGGTCGGGGTAGCCAGCATACATCTTCACACGTATTCCCTGGTCAATAGGCTCGTAGCCGGTATCGGCCACATTGTTTTGGTGTGTCCAGTGGCGCACGCTGCGGAAGGAGAGCATCGGACGCAGACGTAGTGTGGTGAGCGAGTGGGCATCTACTACGGTATAGCGCACCAAGAGTTGATAGCCACCTTTGCGGCGGAACACGATTTCTTTCTGTAGTGTCACACCGCCTATGCGGTATGTCCAGGTGGGTACTTTGTCCCAGGTGAAAGCACTAATGTACTTGTGTCCGTTGGGGCTATAGTGGCCACCTTGGTAACGATGCAGGGCGAGGTTGAACTCCGCGCCGTGCTGTATCACGGTTTCGTCAAGTGATGAGAGCAACACGTGGCGCTCATCATCAATCTCGGGAGCGGGAACTACCAGCAGGCCGTGGTACTTGCGAATGTTGCACCCCACAAGTGTGGTTGAGCAGTATGCCCCCTGTCTGTTTGTTATCAGCAACTCTTTGAAGAGGCTGTCTTGCAGGTTGGTCATCTGCGTCTTGTCAAAATGTAAGTAAGGCATAGCCTATTATTGTTTTGTTAATAATTCGAAGCGTTTCCGTGAGTTGTAAAAAAAAGGAATAACAAAGGCGGTGATTTGCTAACTCTACTTTTCAAAAGACAAAATAACAACCTTTTGTTGAACCTAACAAACTTTTTGCAAAAAAAAACGCGTAAACGTGTTATTTTCTTTGACTTTGGGGTATCAACAAAGGTTCGTCAGAACTGGAAATAGATAAAAGGCTGCACGTCGCTCCCTTTAATTTGTATGACGACATAAGCCACAAGAATAAGGATAAGGGCTTTGGTGGGTAGCGGCCAGTGAGCAACGTAGGCTTCAAGGCGGCGTGTAAATCTGTGTGGGGTGAAATGGAAGAAATAGCCTAACAATATAAGGAGCATAGCGGGGGCGTAGCCGGTGAGTAATTGTGGAAACAAAGCGGGCTGTAGGTTTGTGGCGATTTGAGAGAACACTTGGGTTGCGACATCAAACGTGCTACTGCGAAAGAACACCCAGGCTATACAGACGAAATGGAACGTCAGTATCATAGCTACTATTCGTTGCCACCCTGTATAGCGTCTGCCGTGTCGTGGCTGGTGGGTGATGTTCATCCACCATTTATGTATAGCGAGTGCCACACCGTGCATACCACCCCAAAGAACGAAGTTCCATGATGCACCGTGCCATAATCCGCCAAGCAGCATTGTAAGGAAGAGGTTTACATACTGACGCACTTTTCCCTTGCGGTTGCCTCCGAGGGAGATATAGAGATAGTCGCGCAGCCACGACGAGAGGCTAATGTGCCAGCGATGCCAAAACTCTGTGACGCTGGCACTCTTGTAAGGCGACCGGAAGTTGTCGGGGAAGCGAAAGCCCAGCAGCAGGGCTATACCGATGGCCATATCGCTGTAGCCGCTGAAGTCGCAATAGATTTGTAAGGCGTAGCCATAGACAGCAACGAGGTTTTCCACACCGCTATAGAGCAACGGGTTATCAAAGACACGGTCGACGAAGTTGGTGCTGATATAGTCGCTCACGACAGCTTTCTTCAGCAGTCCGGCAGCAATAAGCACCACGGCCTCACCGACCATTGTATTTGACACCACAAGTGGGCGGCGTATCTGCGGTATAAAGTCGCGCGCACGAACTATGGGACCCGCCACCAACTGCGGGAAAAAACTCACATAGAAGAAATAGTCGAGCGGACACGTGAGTGGCTCTATCTGGCAGCGATAGACATCTATTGTATAGGACAGGCTCTGAAACGTAAAGAAGCTGATGCCTACGGGTAGAAAGATGTCCTGCGGCTGAAAACTGCCGCCTAAGAGTCCGGCAAATGCCTCGCCGAGGAAATTGGTGTACTTAAAGTAGGCGAGCAGTCCGAGGTTGAGTCCGAGGCTGGCAGTTACTAAGAGTTTTCGCGCGATGCCGTTTGTGCGGCATAATGCTCGGGCGATAAAGAAATCGGAGGTGCTGACGATAGCAAGAAGGAAGAAATAGATGCCACTACTCTTATAGTAGAAATAGTAAGAGAAGAGGGTGACGAACAATAGTCGTGCTGTGGTTTTATGACGCAACAAGGCATAGACAAGCGTAAATCCCACGAAGAGCCACAAAAAGAGACCACTATTGAATAGCAGTGGTGCTTTCGCGTTGTAGGCAAGGAGTTCTGTGAGACGAGACAGGTCTATGGCGTGGAACATTCTTTTTCGTCGGTGGGATTTCGGTGGTTTGGTAGCAGGCTACTTGTTAGGCCGAGGCTTTTGCACCAGGCATCAATGGGATACTCTATAATTAGGCTTTTTGCTCTTTCGATGGCTGACAGCTTCACGATAGCACAAAAAACAACTCAGCATAATTGATAGCCCCTTAACTTCTAAAACATAGTATCACATCTCCTTCACGGCTGCTTGATATCCTCGCATAAAGGCTTCAAAGAGCATACGCCCTTGTGTGCGATAGCCATCGGGGGTGAAATGCACCCCGTCGGGTCGCATCATACCGCTACGCTTCCAGTTGGCACAGGCATCTTTGTCGCCGCCGCCAACGGCGAAAAGGTCGTAAACAGGCAGTCCGTGGTCGCGGGCATAGCGTCCTATCGTTTCGGCACAGCGTTGATTATTGGCATTGTAGCCACCGCCCTTGAGGTAGCAGCCTGCGGGGGTCGTAAAGAGCAAGCAGGCATAAGGCAGGTTTTCTTGTAGTAGCACGATGAGTTCGTCTATCTGCCGGTAGTGCGTGTCGGGGCTATATTTCCCGTATGCTTCGTTAGTGCCAAAGGAGATGATAACCAAGTCGGGCTGCCAAGCATAAACTTGTTCTAACTTTCCGCTATGCGTATAGGAGCTAAACGTAGCACCGTTTATGCCCAGGTCACGATACCTCACGGCGGCGAACTCATCGGCCATATTCTTGCCAAACGTCTGTGGGAAGATATGTCCGCGTATATGGCTGTCGCCGATGTGCATCACACGCAGCGAGTCGAGGAACTCGCCCTCTTTGATATCAAGCAGTGCCAGATATATCGGATAAAGATGTTCGGCAGGGTCTAAGATAACGTTGTCGGCTGTATTGCGAAACGAACTCGGCACGGCGTTGGACACTACTGTTTGGCTCGCGCTGTTGGCTTCTTGGGCTTGGAGGGACAAAGCGGAGGAGAGAGACATTATTATAATAAGGAGTATAGGCTTCGGAAGTCGTGAAAAAGCCCTCAAAGAGCAAGAGCCTGAAATAGTAATTCGTTTCCAACAATCAGTTGCTTGCCAAAGCATTGCTGAGGCACGCTTCGCTTTGCTCTTTAGCCCTAACGCCGATGTTCTTTTTCCCTTACAGGGTGCAATGTCATAGTGTGAGGGCTGCCCCTGAGTGCAGGCTGGGGCTATTTGCTCACCGCCCTTACAGGGCAGGGCTACGCCTTGTTTGCTATACTTGCGAAACTGATATGTTTTCATTGCTTCCGTGTCTTAAGTAAAGTGTTTGTAGGGCGATTTCATTGGGCGAAAGGGCGATTATGCTTTTTTGGCCGACGGGTTTTCGCGCTACTACGAGCGCAAGCCTCCAAGCATAGCCTATAATCCTCGGTTATTGGGTGTTATTTTGTTTCCACTGCTCAAAACCCCAGTTCAGGGCGTTGAAGAGTTGTCGGGCGATATGCTGACCACCTTGTTCGTTGATGTGGGTATAGTCGCGTGCGGCCTTAGGTGGTGTGGCTGTGACAAACTGAAGCATTGAGTCTTTGCCGCCCATCGCCTCAAAAGTGTTCCAAAAAGCCACACCCGCTTGTGCCGCCGCCGTGGCTTGTGCTTCAATCAGGGGCATTAGCTCGGGTAGTGTGCCGATGCTGCCGTCAGGGAGTTTTGCATCGTGGTCGGCAAGACCCACGACGAGAAACGCTGTCGTGGGCATAGCGGCACGCAGGTGGTTTATCATTCTCACCACTTGCTGTGTATATGAGCGATAGTTTCGTTTGCCGCGTTGCAACACGTTAAGCCCATATTGCAGCACAACAAGGTCGTAATGGCGCAGGTCGTCAAGACGGCGCAGATAATCTTGCGGGATAGCAGTTATGGTAAGCCCCGTACTGCCGCGCAGTGATAGATTGTCAACTGCCACACCCGTATTGGCATCGAGTGTCGTGGCATAGCAAACAGCGTTGCTCTCTTCGCTTATCGTCCAGCGCACACGTTGCATCGGGGCGTTGAACGTAGCAGCGTGCAGACCATAATCGCCCGGGATGGTAAAGTGCTGTGTTTTCCCGCTCTCGGTAGTGGCGGTGAGTGTGACGGGCGTGCCGCGCGTGAGCAACAGGAATTGCGACACCTCGGCACGCGCCAATCGAGGGCTATAATCAGCATTGCCCGACAGTTCAACAAAAGGTTGCTCTTGGGGTATGAAATAATAACCGCCGAGGTCGGGCAGTGTGGCTTCGTATTGTTCATCTACCGCACTGTGCATTTCAAAGCCGCCGCGCTGCTGACGGATAGTCTTTCTGCTCGCCACGGCAATATGGTTGAGGCCTACATATCCGGGGCCGAGGCCGCCAAAATGTTGTTGCATCATATCGCGCAACGCATCGGTGAGGATATCGGCTTCTACGAAACTGTCGCCCAGAAAGGCTATGCGCACCGGTCGTTTAGCTACTTGTGTCAGTGCCGCATAGAAGTACGCCATATTCGCAGCCGTGTCGTGGGCATACTCCGCCAGGCACGTCACGCCCGCCTTGCAACTGTCGCGGCTTATCGGCACATCGACCACAGCCGCAGTGTCTGTAGAACTATCACACGGCGCAAGGTCGGCGAGCAAGTCCACGGGTTTACTCTCCCAGCCGCCTATGCCCCAATTAGGCAAGAAGCCCAAGAGCAAAAGCCCCACAAGCACAGCGAGGGATAGGAAGAACGAACGAAAGACGGGGCTTTTCATTTTGCCGAGAAAGAAGCCTGTTGTGAAAAAAAGTGCGACAAAATTACTTCTTTCCACCAAGTAGCACGTTGCAGTAAGACCGATTTTTGGCGTAAACGTGTCTGTTTCAGCGGTTATTTGCTAATTTTGCAAAAATTTCTTAGCAATGGCATTTTTCGGTTTATTTGGCAAAAAAGAAAAGAAAGAAGTCTTAGACAAAGGCTTAGAGAAAACCAAATCATCAATGCTCGGCAAGATAGCCCTTGCCGTAGCAGGCAAGTCGCAAGTGGACGAGGAAGTACTTGACGAACTCGAAGCCGCCTTAGTGAGCAGCGATGTAGGTGTGAAAACCACGGTAGACATTATCCACCGCTTGGAGGAGCGTGTGAAAAGGGACAAGTTCCTTACCTCCGCAGACCTTCGCCGCCTGCTTTGCGAGGAGATGACGTCACTTCTGGCCGAGGGTGGTAACGGCGCAGAGGGTTTTGAAATTCCCGAGTCCCACAAGCCGTACGTCATTATGGTAGTAGGCGTCAATGGCGTGGGAAAGACCACCACCATTGGCAAGCTGGCCTATCAGTTCAAGCAGGCAGGCAAGAAAGTCTATTTGGGAGCCGCCGACACGTTCCGAGCTGCCGCTGTGGAGCAGATCTGCATCTGGGGCGAGCGCGTCGGCGTGCCTGTGGTGAAGCAACAACAGGGCAGCGACCCCGCGTCCGTGGCGTTCGACACCCTGGCTTCGGCAAAGGCTAACGGGGCGGATGTGGTAATCATTGACACAGCAGGGCGTCTTCACAACAAAGTGGGGCTGATGAACGAACTCACGAAAATTAAGAACGTGATGAAGAAACAAGTGGCCACCGCCCCCGACGAGGTACTCCTGATACTCGATGGCTCCACGGGGCAAAACGCCTATGTGCAGGCCGAGCAGTTTATCAAAGCCACGGAGGTGACCGCTCTGGCCGTGACAAAACTTGACGGCACAGCCAAGGGCGGTGCTGTTATTGGCATCTCCCACGAGCTGGGTGTGCCTGTGCGATACATCGGACTGGGAGAAGGGATGCGCGACCTCCAACCGTTCGATAGCCAAGCCTTTGTAGAAAGCCTCTTTGCCGATGCCAATCTATAACCCCTCCCCCCCTATTTCGCAACCCACGCAGGTAGATATCTTCACCATGGGTTGTTCAAAAAACCTCGTAGATACCGAGCGTCTCTTGGCACGCTTTGCCGAGCACGGCTTTTCCGTCCACCACGACCCGTCGGCCACACACGGCGGCGTAGCGGTGGTGAATACGTGCGGTTTTATCGGCGATGCAAAACAGGAAAGCATAGAGTTTATCCTGCAACTTGCCGAGAAAAAACAACGCGGCGAATTACAGGCTCTTTATGCCATGGGATGCCTCACCGAACGCTACCGAAACGAGCTGCAACGCGAAATTCCTGAACTTAATGGACTCTACGGCAAGTTCGACTACCTCAACCTGCTCAACGACTTAGAAAAACACTTTCCACGCTCAAATCATCTTTCACCCCAACACCAGAACACTGCCCCGATATGCGGCGGACGACTACTCACCACCCCACCCCACTATGCCTATCTGAAAATTAGCGAGGGATGCGACCGACATTGTGCCTACTGCGCCATACCGCTTATTACGGGAAGACACGTGAGCCGCCCCGAGGACGACATCCTGCGAGAGGTGGAGCAACTTGCTAAAAACGGCGTGAAAGAGTTTCAAGTCATTGCCCAAGAGCTGACATTCTACGGAGTGGACCTGTATGGCGAGTGTCGGTTGCCGCAACTCATAGAACGCATCTCCGACATACCCGGTGTGGAATGGATAAGGCTTCACTACGCTTATCCCGACCACTTCCCCACAGCCCTCCTACGCTGTATGCGTGAACGCAAAAACGTATGTGCCTACCTCGACATCGCTTTACAACACATTAGCAACAATGTGCTTTCGCGTATGCACCGCCACACCACCAAAGCCGAAACGCTTGCCTTGCTCCGACAGATACGTAGCGAGGTGCCAGGCATCGCCTTGAGAACCACGCTAATGGTGGGTTTCCCCGGTGAAACAGATGCCGACTTTGCCGAACTCTTAGACTTTGTGCGCAGCGCACGTTTTGAGCGGCTCGGTGCCTTTGCCTATAGCGAGGAAGATGGCACCTATGCTGCCGAGCATTATACCGACGATGTGTCGCCCGAAACGAAGCAACAGCGGCTCGACGCACTTATGGCCGTACAACAAGAAATTGCCACGGAGATAAACACCAAGAAGATCGGTACCACACAGCGCATCATTTTAGACCGGCGCGAGGGTGACTATTACATCGGGCGCACCGAGGCCGACTCGCCCGAGGTAGATGGCGAGGTACTCATACCATCCAACGACAAACTCACTATCGGACAATTCTACAACGCCTACATCACCGATGCCAACGAATTTGACCTCTACGGCAGGGTGATACCTTAAAGCCTACACACTATTACGAACCAACGAGTACTATACATTATTATATATAAACGCAACGTCCAACACACGTGAACCATAAAGAACTCCTCCTTCGCCTACACGCCACGAGCGACATACCAATAAAACAACTTGAACATTGGCTTGAGGCCTTGCCGCTCTGCGTATCCGACTTACTAAAAGCCGATGAAAAACTGCTCGTGCCAGGCTTCGGCACATTTGAGGTACACAAGCGCTTAGAACGCGTGGTGGAAAATCCCGCCACCTCGCGACGCACCCTGACCCCGCCCCGACTTCTACTTCGCTTTCGCTTTGACGAAACAACCACGCCCCACTATACCCAGCACGACCTGGCAAAACGACTGGCGCACCGAAGAGATATTCCAGCAGAAAGCGCATTATCATTCGTGGAACAATGCTTCCAAGCCCTACACGATGCCGTGAAAGCCGACGGCTTTGCGAGCCTGAAAGGTTTTGGTACGTTCCACACACCAGCCGACACCACAACAGGCATCACACAAACCACATTTACGGCAGAAGAACAGTTGGCCAACCTTATCAATAGGCCGTTCGCCGAACTGCCCGAGGTGGAACTCTTTCCTGATACCGACCTCGGCGAACTTGAGGCCGTAAATGCCGAATACGCAAACGTGAAAAAGGAAGAGCCTGAACACGAACAAGAAACACCAGCACCCACCACGGCTGATACACCGCGCACAACAACTATAGCAGAAGAAAAAACATCGGAACACAAAGGCGAGGCAGACTCCTTTACTTCAGAAACACAGACCAGCGAAGATACTGAAGCGACAGAGGAAAGCACCAGCAGAGACACTTCAAACAAAGAAGAGCAACTGCCTGCAAATAATGAAGTTAGCAGCAGCGATATGTATTGGCGCAGAACGGCTATCGTATTCTGCATAGGCTTCATAGGGCTGCTATTGTTTGTCTTGCTGCGCACATCGAGCCCCGAGGTACAATCAGCAACCGAAGCACCCACAGCGCAGCCCGACACCGTGACAACAGACACCACAATACGCCCCGCACAACGCCTACAACACATCACACTCAACAACCCCTCCGAGGCACTGACAGACTATGAACCCGACGGTGTGCTTGACGAACATACCGTAGAGTTTGGCGACATACTCATACGCCTGGCAGAACACTACTACGGCAATCCTTATTTCGTGAAATACATTATATCATACAACGGCCTCCCAGCATCGGGAGAAGCAGCCCCAGGCACCGTACTCAAGATCCCACACCTGCGTAAAAAACCAGGTTTATAACCCTTTTCTAAGCCGTTAATAATCAAACAAAGTTAAGCAAAAACCGCGTTCTGCTTGTTTAGCAGAGCGCGGTAATTTGTTCATTTTCAAAGAGCACGGGAGAATGGTTTTACAAGGTTCGGAAAAAGCCTTCGCAAAACCAATTTTTTTTAAAAAAGTATTGTTTCGGGCGAATTTTGAGCGTATTTTTGCGGTATGTTTAGCATTTCTCAACATCTCACGACGCTTCTAATAAATCACAACTGCGTGATAATTCCCGACTTAGGCGGTTTCATTGCACAATACGTTCCAGCCCGTTTCGACCAAGAAGCGAAGAAATTCTATCCTCCAACGCGTAAATTGGCTTTCAATGCCGACCTCACAATGAACGATGGCCTTCTCGTGCAGTCGCTGATGCAGACCTACGAGGCCACCTTCCCTGAGATGCAAAAAGCGGTGGAGGACAAAGTGTCAGAAATAAAAAAAGCGTTGTTCACCAAAGGCTACTACGACCTGCAGGGCATAGGCCGTCTCTCCCCCAACCTGGAAGGACACACCGAGTTTGAGCCTGCAACCGCCGACATCGTGTCGCCGTCGCTCTTCGCCTTGGAATACGTAGAGGCAAAGCCCATAGCGCACCGTCAAGGCGAGACCAATTTGACACACGGTATGATACGTCGCGAAGGCAACGGCTATGTAGTGCGCATCCATCGCGGTGTGGCCAACGCTGCCGCCGCTGCCGTGTGTGCTTTGTTCTGCTACTTCAGTTGGAATACGCCAGCAGCACAAGACACCGCCATTCCGTCGCAAGCCAAACTCTTTAGCACGGACTTTTTTACCACATCAGCGAACAACGAACAGCCAGAGCCGTCGGCCACGACGCACTTTGCCACAGCAGCCACCGAGGTGGCGCAAGCACACAGCGAGGCCGAAACGACGACAACGAACAACAGCGTCGAGGCTGCCGAGAACGCTACAACGCCGACAAAGCCTTACACCATAGTGTTGGCACAAGGCTTGAGCCAAACCTTTGCCGAACAGTTTGCCACACGCCTTGCCGAGGCGGGATTAGGCGAGGCGCATGCCGTAAACGAGGGAAAGTACTACAGCCTGCATTATGCCGCGTTCGACTCCTATGGCGAAGCGCAAGCCTTCCTCAACGCACACCGCGATAATCAGGACTTCGCACAAGGATGGGTGCGCGAAATACGCTAAGTTCGTTTTCTGACGACCCGCTTAGGGACAAAGCACACCTAAAAAGAAAGCAAAAAGAAGCGTTAGTTGCCAACAAACGACAACGAACGCTTCTTTTGCTTAGCTATCTCTGAACCGTTATCATAGCGGGCTACCCCACACAGGGCGATGCCTCAGGCTAATTGTTCACTGCCCTCACGTTTCATCCGCCACGGGAGAAAAAGTTTGCTGATAAGCCACAACTTTTCACAAGCTGGGAGGAATTATTCAAAGTGTGACTATATTTATACAGATATAGGCTATGTTTATGCAAATATAGTTTATATTTGTATAAATATAGTCACACTTTGAATTCTTTAAGGCGCAAAGAAAAAAAGTAGCCCGACTTGTTTTAAACTTAGTCGGACTACGTTTTGTTCTTACCGTCTTGTGTTAAAAGGAGTTAGGAAGTAATGGCGCGGCCTTGCCTCTTATGATACAGAGATTAGGCATTCTATGAAAAGAGGTATGGTAAACGCAACAATGCTCTGGTCTTCTGCAACGCTCGCATCGTTCGTTTTCAACAGACGTTGGCACTTCTATCTTATCGCAAAGTATCTGTTAAATCAGCACTTTGGCAATAAGTTTCCTTAGTTTGCCGCTGCCTATCACCGGAGCGTGTGCATCTTCGGGGAAAACGAGGCAGAAATCGCCGGGTTCTACCACAAGATAGTTTGTAGCGGGTGCGGTATAGACGGCAAAGTCGTTAGCTTCGTCGAACGGCGCATCGGGTACGTCGAGTGTGGCAATATGTCGCACGCCGATGATTTCGGGTCCGCTCAGGGGTATATGTACATCAATATAGCGGCGATGTACTTCAAGCTTCTGGGCATCTTTGGTCATCAGTGTGGGATCCACCACGTTGATAAACAAATTATCGCCGTCGAGTGACAGCCGCCCGCCTGCAACGCTGAGCAGGTCGTGCTGTTTCACATAGTCGAAGAGCGTCGGAAGCGCGGGGTGCAACGCTTCGTAGCGCGCACTGTCGGAAAGTTTTGCAAGAATCATAAGCGGAGAGGTGAGGGGTGTGAATAATGATTAGTTCTCGTGGCGGGTTAAGGCATTAGATAGGCTCGGTGTGGTATCTGATGGTTTTTTCTATTGCTTGGCGACAAACGGGACAAAACGTGGGATACTCGTTGGTACGCATCCGGCAGTTGTCGCTCGGGCGGTAAACACCGTGGCTCTGGTAGCCACCGCCCTCGAACACGCCGATGCCTTCCGACAGCGCGGCGGCATCGGTAAGCAGATGCGCCCATTTCTTGTCGAAATGGGTGAGTGTGGAGAGATTGGGCTCCCACGGCTCTACACCCTCGGGGTAGAAGGTCTCATACTGGTCATCGTAGAAATACTCGTCGGCTAAGCCTGCGAAGCTATGTCCGAACTCGTGTACCACGACAGGGCGAAACCACGCCTGTCGAGCACTTGTCATAGCGTAGAGGTTGTATATGCCTCCACCGCCATAGGTTTGTGTGTTAGCCAACACGACAACGTGCTCCACAGGAATGCCTTCTAATAGGTCGTAGAGCTGAAAGAGTTTCTCGGTCATCAAGTAACGGTCGGAATAGAGCGTATTGAAGTGGGAGCCACAGGGCGTGTCGTGCCACAGCCCCTCGCCGGGGCGACTCACATCTTCGCGCTCGGAAGGCACAAATAGTGCATACACATTAAAGCGGTGGCGCAGGGTACGAAAAGGCTCGTGGCTGAACAAGGCATCCATGGCTGTGCGTGCGTCGCTAAGGAATAGTTCACGCTGTGTGGGGCTATAGCCCTCGGCGACATAGACGAGGTCTATACCCTTATCGGGGGTGGTGCCGTGGAGTTGCGTCACGGAGTGGTGGCTCGTGGCTCTGCCGCGTCGGATAAGTATGTCGTGGGGCGACACCTTGTGGCGCAGCTCTGCCACGATTTGGCAGTGGCTGTTGTAGAGGCGCAGCGTGGCATAGGCTGTGCGACGTGGCATAGGCACGAGTTGGACGGTTTCAAAAGCCCGGCGCACCTGTGTCGCCTCTTCCGAGTGTTGCCACTCCTGAAAAAGCGTGCTGAACGAACAGATATAGATGCGTTGCCCCGTAGCACTGTCGGTGAGCTCCACTTGTCCGTTGCCGTCGAGCAACAATTTGTCGAGATTCACACGCCGCCCCGCCCACTGCGGCAAACGTGCCATAGTGTGGAGGGCGATGTCCTGTGTAGCGTTGGTGCCAGAGAGGATATAGTTGAGGCGCAACGTAGCATCGTCAAACCACTCGGAGAAGAGCACCGACGCGTCGGCGGACGTGGGAAGCACTAACAGAAAAAGAGACAGCGTAATGAAATGTCGTAAGAAGGTCATTGTGAAAAGCGTAGAGTTATGACTATTAACACAGCGCAAAAGTAGGGAATTTTAAGAAAGACACAAATCTCGTTTTAACAAATCTTGTATAAATCAAAAAAATATGCTACTTTTGCGCCGCGCTTCAGCCTAAACCATAGGCCGTCGGCGCGAAAGGAATTAAAGGTGGGTTCTATTCATTTCCACAGTTAAGTCTGACATAGATAGGGCTTAAGCCTTTTGTCATCTTTATGGCTCTATGTGCTTCCCGCTGTAAGTTTCGTGTAGCCCGCTACACTCACTCTCCGTCTGTCAGGCTGAAAGCAGAAATAGCTCAGAAATCTGACAAAGCGAATTAAGAGAACCCGCCTTAAAGGAAAAAGACAAGAAAAAGGAAATACCAAACGCATGTCTGCAAAAAAACGCAAGACGGCGGCGAAGGCACGTAAGCAGGCTTCACCGTCGGCATGGGCGCAGATGGCAGAAGCTGTCGGGCGCATCTCTTTAGACACTATTCTCTTCGCCATAGGCATTGTATTACTTGCCATCGCGCTGGTGATGACAATATCTATGATATCCAACTTCTCCGCCGGCGCAGCCGACCAGAGCGGCGTGGAGAACGGCAACCTGGAGCACGCGGCAAACCTTGCCGGAATCTATGGCGCGCGCCTCTCATACTTTCTGATGAACGACCTCTTCGGCCTCTGCTCGTTCTTTATACCTGTCTTTTTGCTTATGCTCAGTATGCGGCTGATACGGGCGCACCGGCTGAATGTAGTGAAGTGGTTCCTCCACTCCACGTTCCTTATGGTGTGGGGCAGTGCCACACTAAGCACCATCGCCGAGTTTTCCGACACCATCAAAGAACTTTTCTATTTCCCCATAGGCGGCAAACACGGCGATGCCCTGCGGATATGCCTCGCCGACAACGTAGGAATGGTAGGCTGCGTGCTGATACTGCTCGTTTGCATACTGCTCTATTTCACCTATCTCAGCCAGCGTACCAAGATACTCGTGCGCTTGGCGGCCAACCCCGAAAGCTACCTGCGCAACAACGCGAAGTCAGACGACACGCCGCGCGACGACACGCCGCACGACACGCCGCGAAAGAAGCGGTGGTGGGAGACGCTCATCAACGTATCGTCCTCGGAAGACAAAACATCAGAGAGCCACCGGCAGGGATACTATGAAGACGAAGACATCGACGACCGCAACCCCGATGCGCCGCGTGCCGAGACCGTAGTGATGGAGTTCACACCCACCGCCGCCACTGCCGCTACAAAGAAAGAGCCCGCAAAAACCGCAGCACAGTCGAACGAAACGACAGAAAACGGTGTAGTGTCGGTGACCTTCAAACGCCCCGGCGACGACAAGCAAGCCGAGAAAAACACCCTCGGCGGACTGCCCGCCGAATTTGAGCCCTACGACCCACGCAAAGACCTGGAGAACTATAAATTTCCCAAACTCTCCCTCCTGAAACAATACGACGACGACGGCATCACCATCAACGAGCAAGAGCAACGCGCCAATAGCGAGCGCATTAGGGAGGTGCTACGAAACTTCGACGTGGAAATCACACGTATCACCGCAACCATCGGCCCCACAATCACTCTCTACGAAATCACACCGGCCCCCGGCGTACGCATCAGCAAGATACGCAACCTGGAAAACGACATCGCACTGAGCCTCTCGGCACTCGGCATACGTATCATAGCCCCGATACCGGGGAAAGGCACCATAGGTATCGAAGTACCCAACAACAAGCCGCGCATCGTCTCTATGGAGAGCGTTCTCAACAGCCGTTCGTTCGAACAGAGCCGTTATGAACTACCCGTGGCACTCGGAAAGACCATCACTAACGAGGTGTTTATGGTGGACCTGGCAAAAATGCCACACCTACTTGTCGCTGGTGCCACCGGACAAGGAAAGTCCGTAGGCCTCAACGCACTTATCACGTCGTTGCTCTATAAAAAGCATCCCGCCGAACTGAAGCTCGTGCTTGTAGATCCCAAAAAGGTGGAGCTAAATATCTATGCCGCGCTCGAGAAATACTTTATCGCCACCTTGCCCGAGCAGGAAGACCCCATCATCACCGACGTGAGCAAAGTGGTACAAACCCTTCGCAGCCTTTGCAAAATGATGGATCACCGCTACGACCTACTCAAGAAAGCCAAGGCACGCAACATCAAGGAATATAACGACAAATTCAAGTCGCGCAAACTAAATCCTGAGCACGGACACGAATTTATGCCGTACGTAGTCATTGTGATAGACGAGTTTGGCGACCTTATTATGACCGCCGGCAAGGAAGTGGAGCTCCCCATAGCACGTATCGCACAGTTAGCGCGTGCCGTGGGTATGCATATGGTCATCGCTACACAGCGACCCACCACAAACATCATCACCGGCACAATCAAAGCCAACTTCCCCGCACGTATGTCGTTCAAAGTGATGTCGCAAATCGACAGCCGCACAATCCTCGACCGCACGGGTGCCAACCAACTCGTGGGCAAAGGCGATATGCTCTTCCTCAGCGGTATGAGCGGTGCCGACCCCGTGCGTGTGCAATGCGCATTCGTTGACACACCCGAGGTGGAACGCATCTGCCAGTTCATTGAAGAGCAGCCCGGCTTCCTGCCACCCTACTACCTCCCCGAGGTAGAGGCCGAGGAAAGCGGCACCGCAAGCAGCGGCACACCGATGAACGAAACGCTCGACACCATGTTCGACGAGGTGGCACGAATGATTGTGGTGGAGCAACAAGGCAGCACCTCGCTCATTCAGCGAAAGTTTAGCATCGGCTACAACCGTGCCGGCCGACTGATGGACCAACTATGCAAAGCAGGCATCGTGGGACCCGCACAAGGCAGCAAGCCACGCGAGGTACTCATTGCCGACCTCAACCAACTCGAAAACCTGCTCGTTAGTCTGCGAGGCAACTAAGACATAGCACGAAACGGCACACGCGGTTAAAAAACTTTAATAAACCGCCATTCGAACCGCTTTATTTCATTGCTTTACAAGGAATTTCTACCTTTGCCCCAGAAACGACACGCAAAACACGAACACTATGAAAAAGAAATCACTCCTACTCCTTGCCCTCCTCACCCTTTCAGCCCTCACACCCACCCTGCTCCAAGCACAAGAAAATAACGCGCGCGAACTGCTCGACCAAGTGGCGGCGAAACTAAAAAATGCCGGCGGCATACAAACAAACTTCACCGCCACAAGCTATGTAGGCACCGACCAAGCAGGAGAAACAAGCGGTACACTCAACGTAAAAGGACGCAAATTCAAACTTGAATCCGCACAAATCTCACAATGGTTTGACGGCACAACGCTATGGGCACTCGAAACAGGAAGCAACGAGATATACATCAGCAAACCCACACGCACCGAACTACAACAAATCAACCCGTATAGCTTCATCGACATTTACAAACAAGGCTATCTCCTCAGCGTAGAGGACGACGTGTACGAGGGAAAACCTATCAGCGATGTACACCTCGTATCAAAATCTACCAAGAACCCTATACAAGAAATGTACATCAGCATCGGAGCCGACAAAATGCCTTTCTCCGTGCGCGTGCGTATGGGAAAGAAAAACTGGCTCAAAATACGCGTCAACTCCATCAAGACAGGCATACGCTTCCCCGATAGCGACTTTGTGCTTAATACCGCCAACTTCCCCAACTTTGAAATTATTGACCTGCGCTAAAGCGTCAGCGAACAACGCACTCCATATTATATATATATAAGAAAGCCTCCTACATCAATTATGCTAAGCCTACTGATACTCGGTGCCGGACCGGCAGGCTACACCGCCGCACTCTATGCCGCCCGTGCAGGCCTCACACCCGTAGTGTGCGAGGGCCTCCAGCCCGGCGGCCAACTCACCACCACGACAGAAATAGAAAACTTCCCCGGCTACCCCGATGGCGTAGATGCCAACCAAATGATGGCCGACCTGCGCAAGCAAGCCGAGCGTTTCGGCGCAGAGATACGTCCGCGCACCGCCGTGAAGTGCGACCTCACAGCCCCACCCTACACCGTGGAGTTCGACGACGGCACAGCCGAACAGTGCCACACACTAATCATCGCCACCGGAGCCTCAGCCAAATACTTAGGCCTGCCCGACGAGGAGAAGTATCGCGGTGCCGGTGTCAGTGCCTGCGCCACGTGCGACGGCTTCTTCTATCGCCGCCGACGCGTTGCCGTAGTTGGCGGAGGCGACACAGCGTGCGAAGAAGCCTCGTACCTCGCAGGGCTTGCCGAGAAAGTTTATATGATTGTGCGTAAGCCGTTCCTTCGCGCCTCCGAAGCAATGAAGCAACGCGTAGCAGAAAACCCGAAAATAGAAATACTCTTTGAAACCAACACCCTCGGTCTTTACGGTGAGGGCGTGGTAGAAGGCGCACACCTTGTTTATCGCCGTGGCGAGGCCGATGAACGCGAGTACGACCTGCCTATAGATGGCTTCTTCCTCGCCATAGGACATCATCCCAACAGCGAGCTCTTCACGCCGTGGGTGGAAACCGATGCACAAGGATATATCGTTACCGACGGCGCACGCCCCACAACACGAGTACCTGGCGTGTTTGCCGCAGGCGACGTGGCCGACCCGCTCTATCGCCAGGCCATCACCGCCGCCGCCGCAGGGTGCCGAGCCGCACTCGAAGCAGAGCGATATCTTGTGGACAAAGGAATTAAAAGGTGAAGCATAAAAAGTTGCGTCCGCAGGACACACATAATAACAACACCTACCGCAGCTATGCCCACAAAGAGCATTCCGCAAAAGAGAAAGAGCATAAAACTCCTTCACAACGGGAGTTTTATGCTTTTTCTTACTCTCGCCGCTCTGCTCACATCGTGCGTCTCACAACGCTTGCCCGACGGTGCTTACACACCTGCGCGCGCCGCAAACAACAACACACAGCCACAAGCCTCAACACACATACCCTCCAACGCGCCAGCCACCACCACTGCAGCGCAACAACTCGGCATTCGCAGCGACCGCAGCGATGATATACGCCTTCTCACAGCCTGTGCCTCATATCTCGGCACGCCATACCGATACGGCGGCAACGACCGCACAGGAATTGACTGCTCAGGGCTCACCACCAATATCTACCGCGACGTTTACGGCATAACACTCCACCGACGCAGCATAGACCAATACGAGAAAGACGTGCCACAACGCCACACCGAAAAATTGCGGCAGGGCGACCTCGTCTTCTTCACCACCAACGGACAAGGCACCTGCTCACACGTAGGCATATACCTCAAAGACAACGCATTTATCCACGCCAGTAGCACAAACGGCGTGGTGGTCAACCGCTTAACCGACACCTACTATGCGCCGCGCTTCCTCGGAGGCGGAAGGCCTTAGCACCAAGCACAAAGTTTTCCACAAAGCCCAACGCCACTGATTTTTCAAGCCTTTAGCAAAAAACAAACAAAAAAAAGCATAACTTTGCTCGTGAAAACGGAGAAGTCTGAAAAAATCCGTTTTGCTCACCTTTCTTTATGAACGACCTTATACACGACGACAACGTAGAACCCAACGACCTCGCGCCACAAACCCACGACGCGCAGCCCGAAGACAACAACCCACAACAAACTACCTCGGCAACGGAAAACGAGCGGAAACAACTCACAGGGATGTATCAAAACTGGTTTCTTGACTACGCCAGTTACGTCATCCTTGAACGCGCCGTACCCCATCTTTCCGATGGCTTCAAACCCGTGCAACGCCGCATTATGCACGCGATGAAACGCCTCGACGACGGACGCTACAACAAAGTGGCCAACATCGTAGGCCACACGATGCAGTTCCACCCACACGGCGATGCCAGTATAGGCGATGCACTCGTAGGCCTCGGGCAAAAAGAACTCCTTGTTGACTGCCAGGGAAACTGGGGCAACATACTCACCGGCGACGGAGCCGCCGCACCGCGATACATAGAAGCACGCCTGTCAAAGTTCGCCCTCGACGTACTCTTCAACCCCAAGACCACCGAATGGAAACTCTCCTACGACGGGCGCAACAAAGAGCCGGTGACACTCCCCGTGAAGTTTCCCTTACTCCTCGCACAAGGTGCAGAAGGCATTGCCGTGGGACTCTCGGCAAAAATCCTACCCCACAACCTCGGCGAAATCTGCGATGCCGCCATAAAGTATCTTCACGAAGAAGCCTTCGAACTACTCCCCGACTTTCAAACTGGCGGACTCATTGACGTACGCAACTATAACGACGGACAGCGCGGGGGCGCGGTGCGTGTACGAGCCAAGATAGAGAAACTCGATGCCAAAACACTCGTCATTCGCGAGATACCCTACGGCAAAACCACCTCATCGCTCATAGAAAGCATACTGAAAGCCAACGAACGCGGGAAAATCAAGATACGCCGCGTTGACGACAACACCGCCGCAGAAGTAGAGATACAAATCCAACTCGCCCCCGGCGTAAGTAGCGACAAGACCATTGATGCCCTCTATGCGTTCACCGACTGCGAAGTGTCTATCTCACCCAATTGCTGCGTGATAGACGATAAACACCCGCGTTTTATGACGGTGAGCGATGTGCTCAAAGCCTCCGTGGAGCGCACCAAGGAACTCCTGCGCCGTGAACTGCAGATACGCCGCGGCGAACTAATGGAAAGCCTCCACTATGCCTCGCTCGAACGTATCTTCATAGAAGAACGCATCTACAAAGGCCGACCATTTGAACTCGCCAAGAGCAACGATGAAGCGTGTGAATACATCGACGAACGCCTCACACCGTTCTATCCACAAATGGTGCGCGAGGTGACAAAAGAAGACATACTTCGCCTGCTTGAAATAAAGATGGCACGTATCCTGCGTTTCAACAAAGACAAAGCCGACGAAGCCATCGCACGAATGAAGGACGAGATAGCCCGCATAGAGCGCGACCTCAAGCGTATGACAGAAGTCACCGCCGAATGGTTCGCACAAATACGCGAGAAATACGCCCCCGCCCACCCACGCCGCACCGAGATACGCTCCTTCGACACCATCGTAGCCACAAAAGTGGCCGAAGCAAACCAGAAACTCTACATCAACCGCCACGACGGATTTATAGGAACAGGACTTAAGAAAGACGAATTTGTGGAAAACTGCTCCGACATCGACGATGTCATAATCTTCTATCGCGACGGAACATACAAAGTGATACGCGTGGCCGACAAACTCTTTATCGGCGAGACCACACGTAGCAAAGCAGAAAAGAAAAAAGCCGAAGTGATGCACATCGCCGTATTCCGCAAGAACGACAAACGCATCACCTACAACGCCGTCTATCGCGACGGCACAGACGGTGCATACTTCATAAAACGTTTCAACGTCACCGGTGTCACCCACGACCGCGAATACGACCTCACGCAAGGCACACCCGGCAGCCGTGTGATGTATTTCACCGTCAATCCAAACGGAGAGGCCGAAGTCATAAAAGTAACGCTCAAACCACAACGCGGCCTGCGCAAAATCTTTTTCGACCGCGACTTCAGCGAGCTAATGGTGAAAGGGCGCAGCGCACGTGGAAACCTACTCACCCGCCTGCCCGTCTATCGCATACAACTAAAGAGCCACGGCGGGAGTACACTCGGCGGACGCAAAGTATGGTTCGACCACGATGTGCAACGCCTCAACTTCGACGAGCACGGACAATATCTGGGCGAGTTTCAGAGCGACGACCTGGTACTCGTAGTGCGCAAGAACGGAGACTTCTATACCACCAACTTCGACCCGAACAACCACTACGAAAACGACCTCCTGCTCATCCGCAAGTTCGATGCCTCACAAGTATTCACCGCAGCACTCTTCGACGCTTCGCAGCAGGGATACCTCTATATCAAACGCTTCTGCTTTGACAAAGCCTCCGCCACACGTCCGCGCAACTTCCTCGGCGAGGATGCCAACACACGCCTTGCCGTGTTTAGCGAAGCGGCTTATCCACGTGTGCGTGTCACATACGGCGGCGCAGATGCCGTGCGCGAACCACTGGAGGTGGAGTGCGAAGAGTTTGTTGGCGTAAAAGGATGGGCTGCAAAAGGCAAACGTGTCACCACACTCTCCGTGGCAAACGTGGAGGAACTTGAGCCACTACACTACCCCGAGCCTACCGAAGAGGAAGAAGAACAATCACCTGCTGCCGACACACCACAAGGCGACACAACCGACACAACGCTAACCGACCTCTCCGATAGCAAAACGCGCACAGAGATAGAGGACGAACTCACCGGCCAACAATCCTTTGACTTCTGACAACTAATAATAATTCTTAACGCATAGACTTACTATGAACTTCAAACAACTATCCGAACAGTATCGGAGCGAATTACTCGACAAAGTAGTGCCTTTCTGGCTTGAGAAATCGCAAGACTTAGAACGAGGAGGCTATTTCACATGCCTCGACCGCGAGGGCAACGTTTACGACACCGACAAATTCGTGTGGATGCAAGGTCGCGAGGTGTGGATGTTCTCCAAACTCTACAACACCGTGGAACAACGCCCCGAATGGCTCGCCTGCGCCAAGCAAGGCGCAGAGTTCCTTAAGCGCTACGGACACGACGGCAACCTCAACTGGTATTTCGCCCTCGACCGCGAGGGACGCCCACTCGTCGAACCCTACAACATCTTTTCCTACACCTTTGCCACCATAGCCTTTGGCCAACTCGCTAAAGCCACCGGCAGCGAGGAGTACGCCGAAATCTCACGCAAGACGTTCGACATCGTACTCTCCAAAGTGGACAACCCCAAAGGCAAATGGAACAAAGCAGCACCCGGAGCACGTGCCTTGAAGACCTTTGACCTGCCTATGATACTCTGCAACGTGGCACTCGAAATAGAACACCTCTTAGCACCCGACTTCCTACAGAAAACCATAGATACCTGCCTGCACGAAGTGCTTGACGTGTTCTATCAGCCGCAACTGGGTCTCATCGTGGAAGCCTTGTCCAAAGACGGCACACTCTCCGACTGTTTCGACGGGCGAAAGATGAACCCTGGACACGCCATAGAGAGTACGTGGTTTATCATGGACCTCGCCGAACGCCTCGGGCGACAAGACCTTATCAAGAAAGCCGTTGACATCAGTATCAACGAAGTAGAATACGGCTGGGACAAAGAGTACGGTGGCATATTCTATTTTATGGACCGCCTGGGCAAGCCGCGCCACGAACTGGAATGGGACCAAAAACTCTGGTGGGTTCACGTCGAAACGCTTATTTCGCTTATCAAAGGCTATCGTCTCACAGGCGACGAGCGTTGTCTGAAATGGTTTGAGCGCATCCACGAATACACCTGGAGCCACTTCACCGACAGCGAGTTCCCCGAGTGGTACGGCTATCTCAATCGCGAAGGAAACGTATTGCTACCGCTCAAGGGCGGTAAGTGGAAAGGCTGCTTCCACGTGCCACGCGGACTGCTCTGCTGCTGGCGCGAACTCGAAAAGATTGTAGCAAAACAAGCATAAACCACACCCGATGCCGCTCGGCGCAAAAGAAAAACCCAGAGCCTTTGACTTCAAAATCGAAGGCTCTGAGTTTTTCTTTTGCGCCGAGTATGTAATCCAAGAAAGGACATTAGCCTGCAACAGTTCAAGATAGGCGTTCAGCGCAACGCGGCTACACACTTGCTAAAAGCGCGGCAAACTTGCCGCTTGGGGTAAGATGCAACATTGTAGCGGAAGCAGGCACGAGCAACGTTTCACCCGCACATAGCGTTTCGGTATTTCCTTCTTGGTCTATCAAGGTTGCCGCACCTTGATAGCACACCACAACAACAAACGAGCCAATATCTTTGAGCGACAACGCATACGGCTTCTGCAAACAAAGCGAGGCGACAGAGAAATAAGGAGAACGGCACACTGCGGAAAGCTCGCTGCCAGACGATTGCGGCGTGCAGTGATAGTCTGTCCGCCCGTTGAAGTTCAGCGCACGCTTCGCCATTGCCACGTGTAGTTCGCGCTTCCGGCCTTGAGCGTCCGTACGGTCAAAATCATAAACACGATAGGTAGCACCGCTGGTTTGCTGTATCTCTATAATCAAGTTGCCAGCACCGATGCTATGAAGCGTGCCGGCAGGAATATAGAAGGCGTCGCCCGGATGCGTATTATAAACGTTGGCTTTGGTCAAAAGTGTGCCATCGGCCAGGAGTTGCTCAAACACAGCGGGGTCAACATCTTCGCGAAAACCCGCCACGAGGGAGGCACCGGGCTTTACGTCAGCCACATACCACATCTCGCTCTTCCCAAACGGCATACCGAGGCTCTGTGCCAGCGCATCATCGGGGTGAACCTGCACACTAAGCGGTTCGCAAGCATCAATAAATTTGACGAGTAGCGGAAAATGCGAGCCATAGCGTTGAAGAATTCTCTCACCCATTAGCCCGACACCGTACTTTTCTATGAGCCGTGGAAGCGTCAAGCCTTCGTAGCCCTCGCTGACACAGATGGTTTCCTGCCCGGGCAAGGCAGAGAGTTCAAGCGACTCGCCAATATTGGCTCCGTCGGTATTTATCTTTTTCAGGTCTGCAATAGCCGTTCCGCCCCAAAGCTTGGACACAAAGACGGCACGAAATTTTAGCGGTTTCATTGGCGGCAAAAATATGTAAAAAACAAAGAGAACAGCACCTCGCCCACCTATTTTGAAAGCCACAGAGAAAAGAGGACAAACAAAATAGCGTATCTTTGCAAACCAAAGCTAAGGAATGCCGCTTTTTATGCTTAATCTTCAACGCCTATCAATCTTTTCTGCCATTCTGGCTTTGTATGCTTTGACAGGCTGTCGGGGCGACGATGAACTGCTCGTACCGTCCACCGAACAACCGACACTCGCCGCTGGCAGTAGTTTCTACTTGCTTAACGAAGGCAACATGGGTTCGAACAAAGCCACGCTTGACTTTTATGATGGCACGCTCGGCATCTATCGCCACAACATCTTTCCGGAGCAAAACCCTACCGTCTCGCTTGAGCTCGGTGACGTGGGCAACGATTTGGCTGTGTATGGCACACGCCTCTACGCACTTTTGAACGTGAGCGGGTTGGTAGAAGTGATGGACGCACGCACCGCCCGCCACATCGGCACGATATCTATCCCCAACTGCCGCTACATCTGTTTCCACGAGGGAAAAGCCTATGTGACATCGTACGCAGGGCCTGTGCAGCCCAACGACCCCACGTCACGCCGAGGCATAGTGGCACGGATAGACACGGCCACGCTTCAGGTGGAGGCCACCTGCGAAGTGGGCTACCAACCCGAACAAATGGCACGCTTAGGCCACACGCTCTATGTGGCGAACAGCGGAGGCTACCGCCCACCGAGTTACGACCGCACCATTTCCGTGATAGACATAGCCGCTTTTAGTGTGACAAAAACAATCGACGTGGCACCTAATCTTCATATTGTTAAAGCGCACGGCGAAAAGCTTTATGTCAGTTCGCGGGGCAACTATAGCGACACGCCATCCGATATATATATTGTCAACCCGCAAACAGCCACGGTGGAAGAGCGGCTGGGCATAGAGGCTGATGTTTTCTGCTTCATCGGAGAGGAACTTCTTACACTACGCGGCGGGCAGACCGGCAAGGCTATCCTACGCTATAATCCCGCCACCCGCACCACCTCCGACTTTATTACCGACGGCACACTTTCCGACATTCAGATGCCCTACGGCCTTGCATACGATGAAGCCACACAGCGTATATACATCACCGACGCGCGCGACTATGTGTCGCCCGGGCGTGTTATGTGCTACGATGCCACGGGGAAACGCCTGTGGGAAGCACAGGCCGGCGACATTCCTGCCCACTTTGCTTTTGTCGCAAACACCACGCTGAGCGACGGCAACAAACCGAACGGCGGAGAAAAGACGTATGGCTTGCAACGTATCTTTGCCTATAAGCCTGCACCGGGCCAGTTTGTGAACCTCCTGCCCGAATACACCCTCGGCGACGACGCGGCAGCGATGTGTGCCAAAGTGTTTCAAGCCATTGGCGAGGGGCGAACGGGGCTGGTAACGCTCGGCGGAGCGGGAGGCTACCTCGTGGCAGGCTTTGGCAGACGTGTGGAGAACATCGCTGGCGAGTACGACATTGAAGTGCTTGGCAATGCCTTTGAAAATGCGAGCGAGCCGGGCATTGTCAGTGTGATGCGCGACGACAACAGTAACGGACTGCCCGACGACACATGGTACGAGCTCGCCGGAAGCGAACAAGCCGAAGCGATAAGAGATTTTACACTTACCTACATCCGACCCGCCGACGACCATACGCCCGAGAGCAACGGTATGCCGTGGTGCGCCGACGCGCAATACATCGCGTGGCACGACGGGAACGGAAAGCACGGATACCTTGCGCAGAACATCTACCACCGACAGCCTTATTATCCCTCCTGGGTTGCCGACGAACAACTGCAATTCACCTTTACTCTCCTACCCGACCACGCCTATCAGAGCGGCGAGACGTGGCTGCAGCCAGCCTTCGCCTGGGGATATGCCGACAACCTGCCAAACGGCACCGACGGCTGCCGATTTAACATAGACTGGGCCGTTGACAAAGACGGAAACCACGTACATCTCAGCGGCATTGACTTCATACGCATCCACACCGCCGTGTTCCGACAGATGGAAGCCGTCGGAGAAGCCTCTACCGAGGTGAGTGGCGTAAGAGCCTTGCATCAAACGCCATAAACTGCTTGTATCATTCTCGTTAGAAATCAATGTCTGAACAACAAAATAGAACATAAATAGAGCAGAAATGTAGTAATCGGTTCTCAAAGCCTGCTTCACCTTATACCATTTTGCTTATCTTTGCACGCGCATAACGGAAAACAAATAAACAACAATTGTTATTTCACCAATGAAAAAGTACATCATTTGCGCAGCACTTTGTTTCACAGCAATGCTAAGCAGTTGCAATTCCACATTGCAAAGCCTTGGGTCGAACCTTCTTCAAGGCGTAACCACAGACAGTGGCTCTTCTACCGCCACCACCACCTCCTCCACCTCTGGCAACACGGTAACAGCCCTACTCGGCGGTTTGTTAGAAGGAGTACTCGGCAACAGCACCCTCACCGAGAGCAACATTGTTGGCTCGTGGAAGTATAGTGGCTCAAGTGTAGCCTTCGAAAGCAGCAACGCCCTGCAACGCATCGGCGGCTCGGCGGCCTCCTCGGCCATAGAGCAAAAGATTGACGCGCAACTCACCCAAGTTGGTTTCAACCAGAACACCTGCCAGCTCACGTTCAATAGCGACAAGACTTTCTCAGGAAAAATTGCAGGCAAATCCGTTAGTGGCGATTATGTGCTCAACACCAGCGACAAGACGCTGCGTCTCAACTACCTTGGGGGTATGATGCACACCACGGTACACGTTGCCCTTTCCGGCGGCAAACTCAGCCTACTCATTGAGGCCGACAAGTTAAAGAACATTCTCACCACGGTAGGCGGGCTAAGTGGCAACGCCACCCTCAACACGCTCAGCAGCCTTCTCAGTTCGTACGACGGTATGTATGTCGGACTGGAAATGATAAAGTAGGCCGGCCTAAAACTTTCCTACGTTAAATACACATTAAGGGTGAAAAGTTCTCCGCAGCCTTTCACCCTTAATTCTTTTGGCACACCCAAAAGCACGGTAATGCGCACACACTACAAGCCTCGGACACCTTGCTGATACGTTATTTCTTTTGCGTTATTCCGACATTATGAGGAAATCAGTTACTTTTGCCCTGTCTTACTACGTTCACAACACATCAATCAACTAACTATGGATAAGTTTTCTTTTCAGGTTGAACCATTCAGCGAGGATGTAACAGGTCGTTTGTCGTGGGGTGTGCTGGGCAACACCTTATTGCGTGTGGCCGAAAAGGCAGCCATAACTCACGGCTTTGGCTACGACACGATGCAGAAGCAACGCTTTGCGTGGGTGCTCTCGCGCTTGCTGATAGATATGTCGCATGTGCCGCTCACGGGCGAGAGGTTTGATGTAGAAACGTGGGTGTCACGCATCTATCGTCAATTCACCGATCGTCATTTTGCTATAAAAGACGAGAGTGGCAGCCCGCTCGGTTACGCCAGTAGCGTGTGGGCACTCATCAGTTTAGACACACGCCAACCAGTTAATCTTGAAGAGATAGACAATCCGGGGTTTCACAAGGCGATGGACACAAAGGAGATACCCCTCGCATCGTTTACACGCTGTCGGTTGTCGGGTGAGGCAACACAACACCGCCTTATTGACGTGGTGCATAGCGACCTTGACATCAACGGCCACGTAAACTCTATTCGCTATATGCTTATGGCTGTCGATTCTCTGTATTATATGTATAAGGATCGGCTCAACATCTTACGCCACATACCCACGCGCATAGAAATGACGTACGCTGCAGAAACGTTTTATGGCGACCGTCTTGAAGTCCTTACGGAGGAAATCGAAGAACGCAAATACCTCGCCGTATTGAAACGCTCCGACACCACGACGGTATCAAAGGCCGTGGTTTCGTTTGCAGAGGATACGACAGGAAGGGTTGTTAAGCATTAGTATATCTTTGCTGCCAATAGGCCGCAATCCGATACTTGTGTCTGCATCGGTGCTTAACGTCAGGGAGGGGAGCGAGATGCAGCTACTGTTTCTGTGCTGCTGCCGAGGTGAGCGGCACGATGAGTGCGCCTTGTTGCTTAATGTCGTGGCAGGGTTGGTGGAGGGAGTCGGCGGCTTGGTGAAAGAGTTGGCGATAGACCGTTCCGAGAGAGGCATCGAGCACAACGGTGGCACGTGGGAAGCGGCGAAGCGTTGCTGCGGGGCGTCCGCTATAGCCTCTTGCTACGAGCAGATAGTCAACAGGCACGGTAGGAAGGGTGTCGCGCGACTGTTTCTCTGCCAATAGTGCTACACGTTTCCCGCCGAAGGCCACGAGCGGCGGCGCGAAGCAGATAAGGCTGTCGCGGTAGGCACTGTCTAAGGGCAGCGGCTGACGGATGTTTTCCTGTAAAAAAAACTCGCGTTCCAAGCGACACACGTCGTCATAAGTCCCCGCACCCCGCGTCCACAGATAAGAGCGTCCGTCGGCACCGATGGCTTGCACGGCGGAGCCACGCCAAAGGTTGTAGAACACGAGTTGGCTTTGCAAACGTGCGGGGCGGTGAGCGTATGATTCTACTGCCACAAGTGAGCAGAAAACAGCGATGGCGATGATGGCGAAAGGCTTTGTGCGGTGTATGCGCCATAACACGACGAGTACGATAAGCGCGAGGGAGAGTAATGTGCCGAGGCCGGTGGGATAGAGGCTTAGCGTGCTTCCTGGTAGTTGGGCAATGGTGTGCAACGAGGCATTGATGGCCTGCAGCACGCCTTTTATGGCCGGCACGAAAAGGCTCTCGCAATGTGGCAGCAGGAAAAACGCGGCGCAGAGTGCCAGGAGCGGTGTGGCAAGGGCGATGACGATAAGATTGGCAGGCAGGCTGTAAAGTGCTATAACGTGGAAATGATAGGCTACGACGGGGAGTGTGCCGATCCAAGCGGCGAGGCTGACAACGATGCTTGCATAGAGATAACGTAGCAGGCGGTTTCGCTCTGGCGGGAGCGTAGGACACAAAGGTGCCAGCGTCAGAATGGCTGCCACAGAGAGGAAAGAGAGTTGGAAGCCCAAGTCGAGGAGCGACAGGGGTGAGACGATGAGCAACAGGATTGCAGCAACTAACAGCCTGTCGAGCCCCGACGTGTCGCGCCGCGAGAGTAGCATCAACTGCGCCAGGGAGAGCATCGTGGCGGCACGTATTAGCGACACCGGCATCGCCGCGACGAGGACGTAGAGCCACACCAGCGCGAGGCCGAAGCCTACGGCAACGACCCGTAGCGGGCGGCGGCGCAGACGATTGAGCAGAAGCAACTGAAAGAGGCCGAAGAGTATGCCGAGATGTAAGCCCGAGAGGGCGAGCAGGTGGCTTGTACCCGTGTCTTGAAACACCTCGCGCAGCGTGGCGGTCAAGGCGCGTTTGTCGCCCACGGTCATCGCGCCGAGCATAGCAAAATCGTTGCCGGCGAAATGCCTCCGCAGCCGCTCCGAGGCCGAGGATTGCAGGCGCAAGGCCCAGGCAGCGAGGGAGAAAGCGGTGTCGGGTGGCAAGACAACAGAACGCGGCACGTATGCAGTGCCGCTGATGCGTTGCGTGAGCAAGTAAGCCGCAAAGTCGAAGGCGTAGGGATTGCCCGAAGACCTCGGCGGCTCGATGCGTGCCCATACTTGTCGGCGCTCACCCGTTTGTGGCTGCACGCTATCGGGAAAATAGAGCATAACGTGCTTCCCGGCATATTCTCCACGCTCTATCTCGGCCTCCACGCCCCAACTTCTGGCCGACGACTTTGGTAGCGAAACGATGCGCACGGCGTAGTGGTTAGGCTCGTTGGGCCATAGCGTCTCTACGCGCGCTATGTCGGTGAGCATCAAAAGCGTGCCGGCTGTGGCGATAGCCAATACGAAGCATACCGTAGCCACGAAGCGCAAGGCGGTACGCCGTATCAGATGCAGCGTCACTGCCACGAGGGCGAAGACAATGCAGGCCGATAGAAGATGATGGGAATAAGGCGTGAGGAAAAAGTATGCACGGTGTCCCACCACCATTCCGACCACAAGCGGAAGCAACAGCCACAGTTGCGGGAGTGACTGTTGCTGCAGGTATTCAGACCGTGGTGGAGCCATACGTCACAGCAGTAGGTGTTAAGTAGTAGTCGCCCCGTAGCCAAGGGGTATGTGGCAATTCTTCAACCAACGGATAGTGTCTGAGATACTTTCCCCCACGTTCCTCCACCACCTGCCGCGAGAGTACCTCCCCATTCGGCAGATGAAGGCGCAACACCGCAAGGCGACGCACGGAGTTTGGAACAGGACGGACTGTCATAAAAAAAAGAAGCGGTGGAAGAAAAGTTAAAATGTGGCTTGAAAAAAATAATCGGCGGCACTATGATTTTTCGCTATTGGGAGGCAGCAAAACATAGTCCGATTGATTTTAAAATCAATCCGATTGATTTTAAAATCAAAGGCTTTGATTTTAAAATCAAAAGGACTAAGTTTTTCTTAGGTGCTTTAAGCCATTTCGTCGGAGGGAGAAAAATAATCGTTGGTGGGAGTAGTCCTCTTGCCGTTTTGAGAATTGGTATCGCCGTTGGGGATGGAAAAAATAAGGAAGCATTTGAGCGAACGTCGAGTCGTTGTATGTTGGCTCGTCATCTGAAGTGTGGCTGTCGTCCACGCTCGTGTTTTCTCACACTATCGAGTATGCGGTGCTCGCCTTCCTCGCGCGAGAGGCGATATCCCCTTTCGGGCAGCGGTTGTGGTGCAGGCAGTGTGTCTGACGCGGCTCGTGTGCTGTCGGATCGGAGTGGTTTGTGCGGGCGTGTGTGTAGGGTGTCGCTCGGTGTGCCTTCGGGCACTGATACCTCGGGTCGTGGGATGATGCGCAGGGCTACGTTGGACACCACAAGCAGACGTGCCTTTTTGCTCCACGCACATTCCTGATAGATAAAGCCGCTGATGCTCTCGGGCGACGTCTTCCCCACGTTGGCCACGAGGGTTTGTCGGCCCGAGCCGTAGAGCGGTTGTGAGAAGGTGGCTGTACTATCGCCG
Organism: uncultured Prevotellaceae bacterium; assembly: GCA_937877625.1. Taxonomy (GTDB): domain Bacteria; phylum Bacteroidota; class Bacteroidia; order Bacteroidales; family Bacteroidaceae; genus Alloprevotella. The sequence goes on along the minus strand of CALFJG010000073.1, from coordinate 17,283 downwards.
GGGAAATGAAGCACGAGCAACGCTGTGCCGTTCTTGCGTCCCTCGGAATAGATCCATTGTAAATCAAACGTCCACTCGAAACGGTCGCCCGCCTTAATGTTGTGCGGCACCTTGATTTCAAACTCACGCCGATTGACCTCATTAGCCGAAAGAACAAAGAAGCGTTGCCCCGCCCAGATGTCGCGCCCACGGGTTTCGTCGTCGTTTGTCGGTGTCGCCGCCTGGCGTACGCTGCGCTGTCCGCTGAAACGCTCATTCAGGTGGTCGTAGATACGGCTGAACTCATCGGGGTGCGTCTCGTAGTAGCGCAGCGAGGCATAAAACTCATCGGCCGTGACGGCGTGCTTCGCAAACACCGCCTCTTCGTAGCGGCGGTCGCGCTCGGCGGCAGACCGCCCGTCGTTGAACGACACGGCATAGGCGAGATGGTAATCGTAGAGCACATCCTCCATCTTTCCCGGGCGTAACACGCCCTTCGGCCTGCCGCCACAGGCCACCAGTGCTACGAGGAGCAACAACAGAAAAAACGGGAGGGAGGTCCGGCGCACCATCACAATGATTAGTCGTTAGGCTTCACGATTGGGGCATCGCTCTGTGCGTCCTCGGCTTGCGCGGCTACTTTTTCGGCCTGGCTCTGACGGTAGGCACGCACGTAATAGAGTATGAGCAACGCCACGGCTCCGCAGGTAATTGCGGCATCGGCCACATTGAACACGGCGTTGAAAAACATCTGCCCGCCCACAAAGGGCATCCACTCGGGCCACTGCCACAACGGGAAGTAGAACATATCTACCACTTTCCCCGAGAGGAAATCGCCGTAGCCCTGGCCAAAAGGCACGAGCGAAGCCGGCCCTTGAAAGAAGTAGGCCTCGGGGCTCTCGGAGAAGATAAGGCCGTAGAAGCAGTTGTCGATGACGTTGCCGGCGGCACCCGCAATGACCAAAGCGAGACAAACTATCACCGGAACCGAAGCCTTGCGGCGTATGAGGCGTGCAAGATAGTAGATAAAAAAGACGATGGCCACTACGCGAAATAGTGTAAGGGCCATCGTACCGACGAAGTCCATTCCGAAGGCCATACCACGGTTTTCGGTGAAGAAAATTTCAAACCACGATGTCACGGCGATGCGCTCGTGAAGGGACATCGTGGTTTTCACCGCAAACTTTACGGCTTGGTCTATCACAATGACGGATAGGACAACGATGGTGGCTATAAGTGTACGTTTACGCACGGAGCAAGGAGGATTATGGTGGGAGGAGCGGTATTCAACGCTTGTGGTCGCGCATCTGCTTAGCCTCTATGCTAAGTGTGGCGTGTGGCACGGCGCGCAGACGTTCCTTGGGTATCAGTTTCCCGGTGACACGGCAAACGCCATACGTCTTGTTCTCGATGCGCACGAGTGCTGCCTGTAAGCCTTGGATAAACTTTTGCTGGCGCGCTGCCATATTAGTGAGTTCCTCTTTCGACTGTGTGAGCGAGCCTTCTTCGAGTGCCTTGTAGGTGGGTGACGTATCGCTCACGTCGTTAGTATTCCTGCCCGTGAGCGTGTCCATTATCTGTTCGTAGTCGGCGCGTGCCAGTTCGAGTTTCTGCTGAATGAGTTCCTTGAACTCCTGCAACTCTTCGTCGCTATAACGTGTTTTTTCTGCCATAGTGGAATTGGGTTTTACGGGGTTTGTCTTCGGCAAGAAACGCTCCCCTTTGTTAGTTATCGCGGCCAAAGGTAAGGATATTTGACCAAAGGATGTTTATACCGAATGAAATATGTTACACTTTTTCTATGCTGGCGGCGGCTCGGAACGTGTCGAAGTCGAATTGTACATCGGCCTGTGTGGGGCCAAAGTCTATTTGCTGCGCCAGCACTTGTGTGGCGATATAGTCGTAGTGGGCGGTGACGGCCTGACGCAGGAGTGCGTTGTCCTCAAAACGGATGCGTATGCGGTCGGTAATCTCAAATCCACTCTCTTTGCGGTAGGCCTGAATGCGTTTCACCACCTCGCGTGCGAGACCCTCGCGGCGCAACTCATCATCGATGGTGAGGTCGAGTGCCACGGTTAGTGTACCATCGTGCTCTACGGACCATCCGGGAATGTCCTGCGAAATGATTTCTACATCGTCGCGTTCTACGAAGGTATCGTTGCCCTCTATAAGAAGCGAGATACGGCCTTCGGTTTCGAGGCGAGCGATGTCGGCTTGGCTCATAGCACCTACTGCGGCGGCGACGGCTTTCATCAGCTTACCAAATTTCTTGCCCATCACACGGAAGTTGCACTTCACGCTTTTTTGCAGCAGGCCGGTTTCTACAAAGTTAAGTTCCTTAACGTTTACCTCGTCGAGTATCAAGCGGCGCACGGCATTGATATCGGCTTTGAGGCGTTCGTCGGTGGCGGGAATGGCAATGCGACGTAGCGGCTGGCGCACGATAACACGCTCTTTCTTTCGCAGGGCGAGTACCATTGACGTGATACGCTGTGCGAGCTGCATACGCCGCTCCAACTCCTTATCTATCAAGGCGTCGTTGGCCTCGGGGAAGCGGTCGAGGTGTACACTCTCACAGCCCCCCGTTGTGGTGCCGGCGGTGAGGTCTTTATATAAGCGGTCGGCAAAGAACGGAGCGATAGGTGCCATTAGTTTTGCCACGGTGAGCAGACAGGTGTAGAGCGTCTGATAGGCTGAGAGTTTGTCCTGGCTCATCTCGCCGGCCCAGTAGCGTTTGCGGCTCAGGCGCACGAACCAGTTGCTGAGGTTTTCTATGACAAAGGCGGAAATCATTCGCCCGGTACGCGTGGGTTCGTAGTCGTCGTAAGCGGCGGTGACTTCTTGCACGAGCGTGTTGAGCTCCGAGAGTATCCAGCGGTCTATCTCGGCACGCTCGTCGTAGGGTACAGGAGCGGCACTGTTGTCAAAGCCGTCCACATTGGCATACATCGTGAGGAAAGAGTACGTCTGGAAGAGTTTGCCAAAGAAGCTACGCGCCACTTCCTCCACGCCTGCCTCGTCGAACTTGAGGTTGTCCCAGGGCGAGGAGTTGGTAATCATATACCAGCGCAAGGGGTCGGTACCGTGCTGGCGTATGGCGGCGAAGGGGTCAACGGTGTTGCCGAGGTGTTTGGACATCTTTTCGCCTTTCTTGTCAAGCACCAAGCCATTGCTGATAACGGTCTTAAATGCGACGCTGTCGAACACCATAGTGGCAATGGCGTGGAGCGTGAAGAACCATCCGCGCGTCTGGTCAACGCCTTCGGCGATAAAGTCGGCGGGATAGACAGTGCGGGTGTCGAGGAGCTCGCGGTTTTCAAAGGGATAGTGTATCTGAGCGTAGGGCATAGAGCCGCTGTCGAACCACACGTCGATAAGGTCGGGCTCACGCTGCATAGGCTCGCCTTGGCTGCTGAGCAGTACGATACGGTCAACATAGGGGCGGTGGAGGTCGATCTTCTTATAGTTGTCGGCGGAATAATCGCCCGGTACAAAGCCGGCATCCTTGAGCGGGTTGCTCGGCATAAGCCCTGCAGCAACGGCTTTTTCTATCTCGGCAAAGAGTTCGTCGATAGAGCCGATACACTTTTCCTCACCGCTTTCGCTGCGCCAGATAGGAAGCGGTGTGCCCCAGAAGCGGGAGCGGGAAAGATTCCAGTCGTTGAGGTTTTCAAGCCACTTACCGAAACGTCCCGTGCCGGTACTCTCGGGTTTCCAGCGGATGGACTTGTTGAGCTCCTGCATACGTTCTTTGGCGGCGGTGCTGCGGATGAACCAGGAATCGAGCGGATAGTAGAGGACGGGTTTATCGGTGCGCCAGCAGTGGGGATAGCTGTGGACGTGCTTTTCTATACGGAAGGCCTGGCCTCGGGCTTTCATATCCATACAGAGGCTCACGTCAAGCGTCTCGTCTTTGTCGGTGAGGGAGGCATCGTAGGCATTTTTTACATAGCGTCCCGCAAACTCGCTGTAGCGCGCTACATTGACACGCTCCTCCACAAAAGCCTCGTCCAAATCCGCTATGCGGTAGAAGCGACCTTGGGGGTCAACCATCGGTACTTGCTTGCCCTGCTTGTTGATAAGGAGCATAGCGGGTACGCCGTTGAGACGCGACACGTGCATATCGTCGGCACCAAACGTGCCTGCGATGTGTACGATACCCGTACCGTCGTCGGTGGTGACATAGTCGCCGGGAATTACACGGAAAGCACCCTCGCCGGGGTTTACCCACGGCATGAGTTGCTCGTAGTGCAGACCGAGGAGTTCTTCGCCCGTCCACGAGGCCACCACTTCGTAGGGAATAACTTTGTCGCCTTTCTGATAAGCGTTGAGCGACGTATTAGCCCCTTCGGGATTGAGATAAGCAGCGAGGCGTGCCTCTGCCATCACGGCGGTGACAGGAGTTCCCGTGTAGGGGTTAAAAGTGCGCACAGCCACATACTTTATCTTCGGGCCTACGCAGAGCGCACAATTGGAAGGGAGCGTCCACGGCGTGGTGGTCCAGGCAAGAAAGGCTGCCTCTCCCCACCCTTGCATCTCGGGCAGCGGATCAAGGATACGAAACTGTGCTGTAACGGTGGTGTCCTTCACATCGCGATAACAACCGGGCAGATTAAGTTCGTGCGACGAGAGGCCGGTGCCGGCGGCGGGGCTATAAGGCTGAATGGTATAGCCTTTGTAGAGCAAGCCCTTATCGTAGAGCTGGCGCAGCAGCCACCAGAGGGTTTCGATATAAGCATTGTCGTAGGTGATATAAGGATGCTCCATATCCACCCAATAACCCATAAGGTGGCTCAGCTCTTTCCACTCCGCCGTAAACTTCATTACGTTGGTACGGCAAGCCTTGTTGTAATCCTCAATAGAAATGCTGCGGCCTATATCTTCTTTGGTGATGCCGAGCTCTTTCTCTACGCCGAGTTCCACCGGCAGGCCGTGGGTGTCCCAACCCGCCTTGCGTTTTACCTGAAAGCCCTTCATCGTTTTATAGCGGCAAAACACATCCTTTATCGTGCGAGCCATTACGTGGTGGATACCGGGATGGCCGTTGGCAGAGGGAGGCCCTTCATAAAAAACGTACGAGGGGCAACCCTCGCGCTCACTCATTGATTTATGGAAAAGGTCTTGTGCGTCCCAGTCGGCAAGTACTTCTTGGTTGATGCTAAAAAGATTAAGTTTGCTACGCTCTTGAAATTTCTCAGCCATAAAAAAGGAATAAGAGATTAGATTATTGCTCTAAAACAAAGCAAGGTTTTTCAAAAATTCGCGCGCAAAGGTAGCACAACAGACACGTAAAATAAAGAAAAACGCCTTTTTTTTCAACACCTTACCCATCGGCACGTCGCTTTTCGCGAAGCCGAGTTTATGAGCAGAGGAAGATATTGGCTGACCCCCGAAAGCGGCTCCTCGCTCGCCGTGTTGCTTACCAAAAGAAAAGTAGCAACGAGAGACAATGCACACACTCGCTGCTACTTAAAGTTAACTTACTACTTAAAACTCTTAAAATAAAAAGACGTTGGGGTACCCGGATTCGAACCAGGAAAGGCAGGACCAGAATCTGCAGTGTTACCATTACACCATACCCCAATGTTTTGCGCTTGGGAAACACCGCGTTTCCTCTAAGCGTCTGCAAAAGTACGACAAGAATGTAATATGCCAAACATTTCCGAATTTTTTTTCAACCCAAACGCCAAAAAACCGATATTAAGTGCCTCGCGGCGGCGCATTTTAAGGCTATTTAGCACTCAACCTTGGCTAAACACGGAAAAAAAACTAACTTTGCGCGCATATTATGCGTTCGGCGGCTCGCCGGAAAAAGTAAAAACTATGCCCTGCAAACACCAACAGGAAGATTAAACGTATCAAAAAAAACAAGCGACCACCTGACGAAAAACAAACCGAACGAAACATGGGAAGAATCATTGCATTAGCCAACCAAAAAGGCGGCGTGGGAAAGACCACCACCACCATCAACCTCGCAGCATCGCTCGCTACTCTTGAAAAACGTGTCTTGGTGATTGATGCCGACCCTCAAGCCAACGCATCATCGGGACTCGGTGTTGACCTTAGCAAGATAGACTGTTCGCTCTATGAATGTCTTATCGGAGAAGCCGACCCGCGCGAAGCCATATATACAACAGAGATTGATAGTTTAGACATCATTCCCTCACACATCGACCTCGTAGGTGCCGAGATTGAGATGCTCAACCTCGAAGGGCGCGAGTATATCATAAAAAACCTGCTTGCGCCGCTTAGCAACGCCTACGACTACATCCTCATAGACTGTTCACCCTCGCTCGGACTAATCACCGTTAACGCGCTTTCGGCAGCCGATGGAGTGATTATACCGGTGCAGTGCGAATACTTCGCTTTAGAAGGCATAGGGAAGCTCTTGAGTACCATACGTATCATCAAGAAGAAGCTCAACCCGCAATTGGAGATAGAAGGCTTCCTGCTTACTATGTACGACAGCCGTTTACGTCTGGCAAAACAAATCTACGACGAAGTGAAGCGCCACTTCCAAGAACTGGTGTTCCGCACCGTTATTCAGCGCAATGTGAAACTCAGTGAAGCCCCGAGCCACGGCTTGCCGGCAATACTATATAATGCAGAGAGCAGAGGAGCAAAGGACTATCTTAATCTTGCCAAAGAAATAATTAAAAAGGCCAACGCACCAAAACGTAGCGAAGAATAATAAAGGAGAAGGCGTGTACCATTCCTTAACATCAGTGTCGGACGTAATGAAAACTTATCTGTGTAGCAAGTATCGCAAACAAAGCACAGCCTTGCCCTATAAGGGTTTTACACTACTTCCGAGAGCCGAGTTCCTCAATTCTCTACGGAATTATTACTGTTTGCTCTTGTCACTTCTTAACGTTCATAGTTCCAAGCCCTTGAACCGTAGCCCGCTTCGCTTCTGTGAGCCTTAAGCCAATCTACACAAAAAAACAAGCAAAAAAGCAATTCAAAACTAATTTATAGAAACCACGTTAAACCAACTCCTATCTCACACACATATACTATAATGCCTGTAAGAAAGAAATACCCTGCCTTGGGACGCGGCCTCAGTGCTTTGATACAAGGCGAAGACACGATACACACCGCTGGCTCTTCGAGTATTCACGAAGTGGACATTGAGCTTATCAATGCTAACCCCAACCAGCCACGTCGCGAGTTTGACAAAACGGCACTCTCTGAACTGGGTCAGAGCATCCGCGAGTTTGGTATCATTCAGCCCATCACGCTTCGTCAACGCGAAGACGGCACTTATCAAATCATAAGCGGAGAAAGACGCTATCGGGCATCGCGTGAGATAGGGCTGAAAAAGATCCCCGCCTATATCCGCACCGCCGACGACGAAAACATGATGGAGATGGCTCTCGTGGAAAACATTCAGCGACAAGACCTCAACCCCATTGAGATAGCCCTGGCGTATCAGAAACTCATTGAGCAGTACGACTTGACACAAGACCAGCTCTCTGATAAAGTAGGAAAAAATCGCGCCACCATTGCCAACTCGTTGCGCCTCTTGAAACTCGCTGCGCCGGTGCAACTGGCCTTACAAGATAAACGCCTCGACCAAGGACACGCACGCGCACTGCTCTCGCTCGGAGACCCGCATCTGCAAACGGCACTATGCAATGATATCATACAGAACGGATACAGCGTACGACAAGTGGAAGAAATGGTCAAACAACTTAACAACGGCGAGACCATACAGAGCGGCGGAAAGAAACTCAAGAAGAAAAACGCAGCACTACCACAAGAATACGATGCGCTAAAAGCACGCTTATCTAACTTCTTTAAGACAAAGGTACAAATGACGTGCTCCGCAGCAGGGCGTGGACGTATCACCATTCCCTTTAATTCCGAAGAAGAACTTTACGGAATTATGGCACTCTTTGACAAAATGAAGCATCCCACTACGTAGTCTTGCTTTCAATTTTTTTAAGAGAAAAGATGTATCGTTGCTTTGTTTTCATCGTAATAGGTTTGCTGGCCACTCTCGTAGCCAAGGCGCAGGTTATAGACAGTCTGCCGCCACTACCTATTGAAGACAATGACGAGTTGATGGAACAACGCTTAGACTCTATGCTACGCGGAGCAGAGAACGCACTCAGCAACGACACCTTTATCCCTACGCGCCGCGAGCAACGACTGATGCGGCTTCAAGCATTTAACCCCAATCCGAAACGCGCACTTTGGTTGGCGTTGGTGTTGCCTGGCGCAGGACAAATATACAACCGTAAATACTGGAAGCTACCTATCATATACGGAGGTTTTCTCGGGTGTACCTATGCTCTTCTCTGGAACCAACAGATGTACAAAGACTACTCCCAAGCTTATCTTGACATTATGGACGACGACCCCAACACCAATAGTTATCTCGATATGCTCCCTCCACGCTATGACATTACAGGCAAAGAGGAACGTTTTAAGACTATCTTTAAAAATCGTAAAGACCGCTATCGTCGCTATCGCGACCTGAGTGCCTTCGCTTTTATCGGTGTGTACATCGTCTCCGTCATAGATGCTTACGTCGATGCTCAACTCTCACACTTTGACATTAGCCCCGACCTCAGTCTTCAACTTGAACCTACCGTCATAAACAGCAACCAAGGCACACGCCAAACAAATAGTTACGGCTTAAGTGTCGGACTAAGGTTTTAAGACAAAGGTTAAGACAATATAGATGTGTGCCATATGTTAATGAAATCCCTATGAATTATCTTTGTTTGCTCCCGTCTCTTCTAAGTATTCCGATAAATCCCTAACCTTTCCGTAATCTCCCACTCCCTTCCAAAAGATGAAATCAACCCACCAAATACTTTCACTACTTCTCGCATCTGCCTCATTCGCCTTAAACACTGCGGCGCAAGAGGTTGTCACCATAGACCAAAGCCTCGGACAAAGCGTAGAGTTTGACGAGACAGAGGGTATGACCATCCGTTACGACTCTTTGCTTAACGACTGGAAAGTAAAGATGTATCTCTACACCGACTCTACGTGTAGCAATACGGAAATAGACCCCACGTTCCCCGACAGCGTCTATATAGACCGCCTGCAACGCATTCCCGCCGTTATGGAGCTGCCCTACAACCATATCGTGCGCCAATATATTGACCGCTACACAAAGCGTCTGCGCAGACAAGTAAGCGTGATGCTCGGCGCAGGCAACTTCTACTTCCCTATCTTCGAGGCCGAGCTGGAACGCTACGGACTACCGCTTGAACTGAAATATCTCCCGGTGATAGAGAGCGCACTGAAGCCAAAAGCGGTGAGTCCGGCGGGAGCCGGCGGATTGTGGCAATTTATGGTGGGTACAGGTAAACAATACGGGCTAAAAGTCAACAGCGTTATTGATGAGCGTTGCGACCCTATCAAATCGTCCGACGCAGCAGCACGTTACCTACGCGACCTCTATCGCATTTACCACGACTGGGCACTGGTACTCGCCGCCTACAACTGCGGCCCCGGCAATGTGAACCGTGCCATACATCGTGCTGGCGCACGCGATTACTGGCAAATATATCCGTTCCTGCCTAAGGAGACACGAGGCTACGTGCCTGCCTTTATCGCAGCCACGTATGCTATGACTTACTACTGCGAACACGGCATTTGCCCTATGCGCTCGCGTTTCCCCATCGCCACCGATACGATTATCATCAACCGCGACATTTCGCTCCGTCAGATTTCCGAGGTGGTAGGCATCAGCCTTGACGTACTTAAGTCGCTCAACCCACAGTATCGCACCGACCGCATTCCCGGCAAGTCGCAGCCTTGCACACTGCGTATGCCTGATGATATGCTCCACGCTTTCCTTGACTATGGCGATGATATATATAAGTACCGCGCCAGCGAACTCCTCACACGCCGAGCAGAAGTGAGCGTACGCGGCGAGCACAACCAGCGAGTCACCGCCGCCACCACACAACCCACACCGCCTGCACAAAACACAATGGTAGGTAGTGAGCAACCCAGCATCGCCGAGACAGAAGCTATCGTACCTACCGAGAACACCAATGCCACACAAACTAACACACCTTCACAACCCAGACAGAACGCAGTGACGGGCGAAGTGACCGAGGTGGAGATAGAAACTGCCCCAGCATCACAAACCGAGGAAAATACCACTATCATCATAGACGACGATGAGGATGCCCTACGCCCCGTAGAGACCAACACACAACGCAACAACACAACAACGAACACCCACGGCACAACTCCACGCGCCACAAACAACGCAAACACCTCTACACGTAGCAACAACACAAACACAAACACAAGCAATACCAATCGTAGTGCTACAGCCCCCAGCAATAGTTCACGCCCCGCCAACAACACCTCTTCTTCTACACGCACCCGCTCTCAGCAATCAAGCGGCAGTAATTCCAACAGCAACACCACGACCACAAACCGCAGCCGCTCCGGCCAAACAACCACATCGCAGCAGTCAAATAGCAGCAGCAGCGGTACAGGCTCAAGTGGCTCTCGCAACCGAAACCGCTCCAGTCAAGCAACCACGTCGCAGCAGTCAAATAGCAGCAGCAACAGTACAGGCTCAAGTGGCTCTCGCAACCGAAACCGCTCCAGTCAAGCAACCACGTCGCAGCAGTCAAATAGCAGCAGCAGCGGTACAGGCTCAAGTGGCTCTCGCAACCGCAACCGCTCCAGCCAAGCAACCACTTCACAGCAGTCAAATAGCAGCAGCAACAGCACTACAGGCTCAAGTGGCTCTCGCAACCGCAGCCGCTCCAGCCAGACAACCACTTCACCGCAGTCAAATAGCAGCAGCAACAGAAGCGGAGGAACTACCAACCGTAGTAACCGCTCCTCAAGCACGCAAAATGCCACCAGCAACCAGACACAGAGTACAAATCGCAGCAGCAGTTCAAGTCGTAACCGAACCAACCAAACGACGACAAGTAGCAACAACTCCCGCAACAGGAATTCGCAAGCCACTACATCTTCCAGCACCAACAAACCCACGAGCGGAAAGAGTAGCAGCACAGGCCGTAACCATAATTCCTCATCAAACAGCAATAGCAGTACCACAACTCCACGCAGCAACCGTGGCACACGCCCCGCTGGTTCGGGAAAGGCCGGCTCAGGAAAGAAATAGTCCTTTTAGCACACCATATATATTATATACAGCTATAGTAGTCTTTAGTTTCTTCTAAACGAACTTGTATGCTGAGGCGAAAAACCTTATGGCTGAATGCACTCACTAAAGAACATTCGTGTAAAAACCAATCCTCGATACACCGATGAACGACGATAATCCTCAAAAACTCTCTGCGGCAGAAGCCGAGGCACACGACGAAGCCGTTATCGCAGCAGCGTTTAAGCATCTGCTCGACACATACCTCGCCTCCTCCCACCGCCGTAAGGCCGACATCATCACCAAAGCCTTCAACTTCGCAAAACAAGCCCATAAAGGTGTGCGCCGCAAGAGCGGCGAGCCCTACATCCTACACCCCATCGCCGTAGCGCAGGTGGCATGCGAAGAGATAGGCCTCGGCAGCACAAGCATTTGTGCCGCATTGTTGCACGATGTCGTTGAGGATACCGACTACACCTACGAAGACATTGCCAACCTCTTCGGCGTGAAAATAGCCAACATCGTTGAAGGTGTCACCAAGATAAGCGGAGGCATCTTCGCCCCCGGTGCTTCCGACCAAGCCGAAACGTTTAAGAAACTGCTCATCACTATGAGCGATGACGTGCGCGTCATTCTAATAAAACTCTCTGACCGCGTTCACAACATGCGTACGCTCGCCAGTATGACACCCGCCAAGCAATATAAAATTGCCGGCGAAACTATGTATATCTACGCTCCTATTGCCGACCGCCTCGGCCTCAACAAGATAAAAACAGAACTGGAAAACCTCTCTTTCAAGTATGAACACCCCGATGAGTACAAAGAGATATGCCAGCAAATAGAGGAAGCACGCCCGCAGATAGACCACACTTTCTCCACGTTCACACCGCCCATCTGCCGCGAACTTGATAAACTCGGCTATAAGTACACCATCACCTCGCGCATCAAGAGTCCATTCTCCATCTGGCGCAAGATGCAAAGTCGCCACATTTCTTTCGACGAGGTTTACGACCTGCTGGCTGTACGCATCGTGTTCCAACCCAAAGATGCTGACCACGAGAACCAAGAGGCACACTATATCTACGCCGTTATCAACGACATCTACGACCACCACCCCAACCGCCTTCGCGACTGGCTGAAACAGCCCAAGAGCAACGGTTACCAAGCCATCCACCAGACATTTATGAACAAAAGCGATGAGCAAGGCCGGTGGGTGGAGGTGCAGATACGCTCCGTGCGGATGGACGAGATAGCCGAGCGGGGTCTCGCAGCACACTGGAAATACAAAGATGCCACCACGGCTTTCGACGACAGCGAGCTCGAGCGATGGATAAACTCTATAAAGGAAATCCTTGACGATCCACAACCAAACACGCTCGACCTACTTGACACCTTTAAGCTCAACCTCTTTGCCCGCGAGATAATGGTGTTCACCCCAAAAGGCGAACTCAAAACCGTGCCACAAGGTAGCACAGTACTCGACTTTGCCTTCAGCATCCACACCACAATAGGAACGCATTGTATGGGTGCAAAAGTCAACCAAAAACTCGTACCACGCCACTACGCCCTAAAAAGCGGCGACCAAGTGGAGATAATCACCAGTGCCACACAACACGTCTCCCCGGAATGGCTCACCTATGCCCATACAGCAAAGGCACGCGGCAAGATACAAGCCATACTGCGCCGCCAAAACCGTGAGTTGGCTCGCACTGGCGAACAAATGCTACAAGCCTGGTTGGAAAGTAAAAACCGACGTGTAAATTCTTCGCACATCAGCCGCCTATGCACCTATTATGGGAAGCGCACACCCGAGGAACTCTTCCTCGCCGTAGCAGGAGGGCAAGTCACACTTGACGATGAGGCCGCATACTTCCTACGAGGACGTCGTCACTACAAAGGCTGGAAACGCTTTGTACCTTTTATCCACGCTAAGGTAAAAGAGGAAGAGAAAAGCCAGAGTACCCATACTGATTTCTACGCCGGCATAAATCGTAAGAACACTTTTGTTGTCACCGAGGAGACGCTCCCCGCCGTCACCATAGCACCTTGTTGCCATCCTGTGCCAGGCGACAACATCCTCGGTTTCATTCCCGAAACCACCGACCGCTTGGAAATTCACCACCGTGCCTGCGATGTGGCCACCGAACTCAAAGCCCGCTATGGCAAAGGCATACTCGATGCTGCGTGGGACCTACACAGCGCACACCCGTTCCGTACCACAATACATATCTCAGGCTTCGACGACATCGGCGTACTATACGCTATTGCACAGATGCTCAAAGAAATGAGCGTACACCCCGTCCACCGCATCACCCTCGACACTCAAGACGGCACATTTGAAGGCGACATCGTGCTGAGTGTTGCCCACCGCGACGACATAGCATCTATCTGCAAAAAACTCCGTGCTATAGAAAATGTGGCCGATGCCCACCGCGCCCCACTCAGCAAGAAACACTAAAACAGACCTTTTGCGAGCCATTGCGACACTCGGCTACAAACCAACCCCTCTGACAGCCGTCAATCCTCACAAGTATGAATCGTCTCCTCCACCCTACATGCCTTATTGTCTTACTCTGGACGCTCTTTGCCGCCACGCTTAGTGGCCAACGCATTATCGGCCTTGACGACGATCAACGCACCGACCATTTTGGTGAGGACTCCGTACAAAAAGAGGACGTACCCGAAGGCATAGATTACTGGCAGGTGGAGGAACGTTTTGGCGACATAGTACGCTCGGAGCCAGACACCGCGATGACGCTTTTTCAAAACGATGCTTTCACCAGCGGACGCACAGGACACTACAATTACACTGGCAACCTCGGCGGTCCACGTACGCCACGCCTGTGGTTTGACACTCCCGCCAACAAGATGTTCGGCGGCTTCCTCTTTGCACGACCCTACGACTTCTTCCTGCGCGAACCCTCCGACTTGTGGTACACCAACACCAAGTCGCCATTTACAAACCTCACCTATCACGAGTGCGGAAACAAACAATACGGCGAGGACAGGCTTAAAGCGTTATTCGCTACGAATGTCAACAAACGGTTTGGGGTAGGTTTTGAGGCAGACTATCTTTATGGACGTGGCTACTATACCTCCCAGAGTACCTCGCAGATTTATGCCAGGTTCTTTGCCTCATACATCAGCGAGCGATACGACCTACACGCTTCCGTCTTTACTTCTTATCTAAAAATAACGGAAAACGGCGGACTTGAAGACGACACGTATATCACCAATCCCGAATCCTTTTCCGCCAGTTATACCGAGGCAGACCTCCCCATGCGACTCTCTAAGACGTGGAATCGTATGCACCTTGCCTCTTTCGTTCTCTCCCACCGCTATCATCTGGGGCTTCGCCGCTATTACGACACCTCGGGACACATTGTACACACCTCTGGCTTAAACGGAAGCATTAGTAAACGCATCAACACACTTACCACGCTGTCCACTCCTACCGACACGCTTCAATCGCCCGCAGAAACCTTGCTTCCCGCCCATAACGTTCAGACGGAAACAGATAGCGTGCAACCCCTATCGCTTGAAGCACGTCTGCGTCCCGATGCACCCGATAGCCTACGCCTCAAAACAGTGTTTGTGCCCGTAGTCAGCATCGTTCATACGCTGCGCGTAGATGCCAACAGGCGCGAATTTCGCTCAAACCTGGCGATGAATGCCGAGGCCACAAGTTATTTCCTTGACTTTTACCTGCCAGGCGACAGTGCCTCCGACCGCACACGCTACACCCGCGTACGCAATATGCTCTCTTTAGAGATAAACGAAGGTTTCAGCCGATGGGTCAAAGCAGGACTTCGGTTCTATGCCTCGCATGAGTACGAGCGCTACACGCTACCCACGCTAAGCCTCTCCACCGAGGCATATACAAGCCACTTTATCACTCTTGGAGCACGCATCGTTAGTAAAAAAAATCGCTTCCTCTCCTACAATGCCTTTGGCGAGACGCGTAGCAATGGTAAAACGTGGGGAGAGTTTATCCTTAGCGGACAAACCGCAGGCAACATCCCACTGCTGGGCGACACGCTTCACATTGCAGTGGACGGGACACTTAGTGCCAACCGCCCCGACATATATATAGAACACTATCACGCCCGCAACGCTTGGTGGGACAACGAGGATATGGACAAGGTGTATCGCTCACGCATAACGGCAGCACTCCGCTGGCGAAAAACACGTCTGAGCCTCGGCATAGAAGCAATACAAAACTACACCTATTTTGCCGAAACACGTATGGCAACAACCGAGGAAAACTTATATCTCTTCGGAGTGAGCGCACTGCAAGCATCAAAAAACATACAAGTGCTTAGCGGCACCCTCTCACAAGACCTTCGTATAGGTCTCTTCCGCTTCCAAGGCGAATTAACAGCCCAAGTGACAAGCGACAAAGATATACTACCGCTACCTGCTTTTAACGCCTATGCGAACCTTTACATTGATTTCCGTATCGCCCACGTGCTACATTCACAAATCGGTGTGGATATGCGCTATTTCACCAAATACTATGCTCCAGCTTATTCGCCTATCATAGGACAATATGCCGTGCAAGACGCTGCCGATCGCGTGAAAATAGGAGGATACCCTGTAGTAAACGCCTACGCCAATTTCCACATCAAGCGCACACGCTTCTACCTTATGGCTTCACACCTTAACTACAGCAACGGACGCGGATTTCCCTTCCTCGTGCCTCACCACCCCTTGAACCGACTCATCCTTCGTTTTGGCATTTCGTGGAACTTTATAAACTAATAATTGTAGGCTGAAACCCAAGCGAGGGCTCCAGCCTGTTTTTATTTCCCGCAAACGACTCTTGGCGGGCAGCAAAACACCATATTATATGTGGATATTGTCTTCCGCTTACTTCACCAGCATTTTGCGGCTTGTGCCGTCGCCGTAGCGGACGATGACCACCTGTCCGCTTTGTGGCTTGGCGATGCGTTGGCCTTGTAGGTTGTAGTAGCCAACAATAGTCTTGTCTTGGTTGTCGAGGACTACTTGGCTGACAGGCGTAAGGTCTTCCTCCACGATATTGCCGAAGTAGCTCCACGGCGCAAGACTGGCATAACTCTCCTTGCTGCCTGTGGGGACGTGGAGCGTGGCGGCGGCGATAACTTTGTTATTCTGAAAAGCTGATGAAATGGCATTATAATCGGAGGCATTCGTTCGCAATGCATATACATCGGTCAGTGCGCTGCAGCTCCAGAACGCCGAGTATCCGATGAATGTCACGGAGTTGGGGATGGTGATGTTCGTCAGCCCGCTGCAACCGTAGAACGCAGCGTCTCTGATATATGTCACAGAGTTTGGAATGGTGATGCTCGTCAGCCCGTAGCAATTGCTGAACGCACCGTATCCGATGCTTGTCACGGAGTTAGGGATGGTGATGTTCGTCAGCCCGCTGCAGCTGCTGAACGCATGTTTTCCGATGCTTGTCACGGAGTTGGGTATGATGACGCTCGTCAGTCCGCTGCAGCCATCGAACGCATATTGTCCGATGTATGTCACGGAGTTGCCGATGGTGACGCTCGTCAGTCCTCTGCAATAACGGAACGCATAGTCTCCGATGCTTGTCACGGAGTTGCCTATGGTGACGCTCGTCAGTCCGCTGCATTCGTAGAACGCATATTGTCCGATGCTTGTTACGGAGTTAGGGATGGTAACACTCGTCAGTCCAGAGCATTGATAGAACGCATAGTCTCCAATGCTTGTCACGGAGTTAGGGATGGTAATGCTCGTCAGTCCGGTACAGCCTTGGAACGCCCAGCCTCCGATGCTTGTCACGGAGTTAGGGATGGTGATGCTTGTCAGTCCGGTGCAGCCATTGAACGCATCGTTTCCGATGCTTGTCACGGAGTTGCCGATGGTTACGCTCGTTAGTCCGGTGCAGCCATAGAACGCATCGTTTCCGATGCTTGTCACGGAGTTAGGAATGGTAATGCTTGTCAGTCCGCTGCAGCCGCTGAACGCACCGCGTCCGATGCTTGTCACGGAGTTGGGGATGATGATGCTCGTCAATCCGCTGCAACCTTGGAACGCAAGTTCTCCGATGAATGTCACGGAGTTGGGGATGGTGATGCTCGTCAGTCCGCTGCAAAACGGGCTCAGCGGATTTCCCCAGTTGATAAAGCCTGAGCTAATTAAGAATAAAGTTGTATCTTTGCATTATGAACCATACCCAATTGCTTCGTGCCATC
>CALFJG010000072.1 GCA_937877625.1 uncultured Prevotellaceae bacterium | reverse complement strand
TTGGCATATAAGTCTCTCAGAGGGGCTTTTCAGGTCTCTTTTTGGCATATAAGCCGAATTACTGATAAATTTCCTTCAACCTTTCGCTTAACGTCTCGGTAGATATATCGTTGGCGATGATTGTGCCATCGGGTCCAATGAGCATCAAATGTGGTATAGCGTTTACGCCGTAAAACTCTACCGGCAAAGATTTCCAGCCTGAAAGGTCGCTGAGGTGTGTCCAGTTCATATTTCTACGCTGTATCACACCGCGCCAGGCATCGCCGTCTTGGTCGAAAGAGATACCCACTATTTCGAAACCTTTGTCGTGGTACTTGTCATAGAGTGCCTTCACGTTGGGCAACTCGCCCATACACGGGCCGCACCACGTAGCCCAGAAGTCTAAGAGTACATAACGCCCGCAGCCTACGTATTCGCTGAGGTGATGCATAACACCAGCCGTGTCGGCCATCTCAAAGTCAGCGAAATGCTGTCCCACCTGCGTACGCTTGTAGGCATCAATCAGTTTTTTTGCACGTCCCAAGCACGGCTCTTGCATAAAAGCATTGACGGGGGTGTCAAGACTAATAAGGAAGTCGTGGTCGAAATCATTGAGTTGGTTCAGCACAATATAGGCAGGCCAACGCATACGTGTGTTGTACTTCAAATCCTGCTTAGCGCGCGCATTGATAATCGTCGTGAGCGAATCGGAAAGGTTGTAGAAGTAAGCCAATTCCTGTTCTGTGAGTTCTCCGTTGTTACGCTTATCGGTCAGTTGCTCTGCCAGTGTTTTTAGTGGTTGCAACGTTGTATTGACAAAGGTTTGATAGTCCGAAAGACCACGATTTTCCTCGCTACCCGCCACGGTTTCTTCTTCTAAGTTCACATAAGGCTCGCCTTCAAGAAACACAACCAGGTGCTTTGCCTTTTCGCCTTTCGTGGCAACGTAGGCCAGATGTTTTCCTGCCGCCTCGCCGCGAAAAGTAAAAGTGCCGGCGGCATCTATCTGTATGCTGTCTATAGGTTCTTCGCCGATAGGAATGAGATAAACCATTTTTGTGCCGACGGGGGCTTTTCCTGTCACCACATAATGCTGTGCGGAAAGTGTCGCAGTGCTTACCGTTGCAAGGAGCAAGAGAAATAATTTTTTCATCGCTTAAGAAATAGTTTTTTCAATTTACCGCCGCAAAGATACGCTAAAACACTATATCTTTGCGGCGAGTATATCAAATTTATGGAATGGCTTAGAGAAACCCTGCTCGGTGCTACGCCCGTTCAGGCGGTTATCATTATATGTTTGATATGTGCTTTGGGACTATCGCTTTCCAAGACACTTCGCTGGCGTGGCATTAGCCTCGGCGTGGCTTATGTATTCTTTATCGGTATACTCTTTGGTGTCATAGGCAACTACGTGCGGCCCGGCACGCCACTTATCAATCCCTATATGCTCGACTATGCCGAAACGTTCGGTTTGGTTATCTTTGTCTATGCCTTGGGGCTCAAGGTGGGTCCGGGCTTTTTTCAGGCGTTTCGTCAGGGCGGCACGCGGCTCAATCTCTTTGCTCTGCTTTGCGTGGGGTTAGGCACGCTGTTGGCACTCCTGCCTGTTTGGACAAATCTTTTGCCGCTGCCCGATATGACAGGTGTTTTGAGTGGAGCCACCACAAACACCCCCGCGCTCGGTGCGGCTCAGCAAGCACTCAAGACTTTTGGTTTCCACTCTGATGCTACGACAGCAGCCCTGGCTTGTGCGCTGACGTATCCCGTAGGTGCTGTGGGGGTGATAGTGGCTCTTATGTTAGTGCGGCGACCATTGCTATCCCGCAGCAAGAACTATCAAGAAGCGTCCAACACAGAAGAGGCTTTCATCGCCGCTTTCCAAGTGGCTAATCCCGCCATTGTAGGCCACAGCATCAGCGATGTGGCCGAGATGGACGGCGGGCATTTCACCGTGACACGCCTTTGGCGCGACGGCAAGGTGATGCTGCCACAGGCCGATACACGGCTGCAAGAGGGCGACCGACTGATGGTTATCACCGAGCGTACACAACTTGACGCGCTTACCATCTTCTTCGGCCACCGCGACGATACCGATTGGAACAAAGCCGATATAGACTGGAACCGCCTTGACGACAAACTCATTTCCGAGCGTATCGTAGTGACCAAAGCGGCTATCAACGGACGCCGGTTGCGCGACCTACAGTTGCGCACGCGCTATGGTGTAAATGTGAGCCGTGTGAAACGTGGCGACGTGCAGTTAGTGGCTCGTTCGTCGCTGGTGCTTCTCTTTGGTGACCGCCTTACCGTGGTAGGCCCTCGCGAGGGTGTAAACAAAGTGGCCACACAACTCGGCAATGCCATTGGTTCGCTCAACACACCTAACCTTGTAGCCATTTTCCTCGGTATGGTACTCGGGCTGTTGCTCGGTGCGCTGCCGCTCTTTGTGCCAGGCATCAACACACCTATCCATCTGGGATTGGCAGGCGGCCCTATAGTGATGGGCATCATAGTAGGTGCTTTTGGACCCCGCCTGCACATGGTAACCTATACCACCACCTCTGCCAATCAACTCCTGCGCTCGCTCGGCCTCTCTATGTATCTGGGCTGCTTAGGACTTGATGCCGGAGCCGACTTCTTAGCCACAGCCAGCTCTCCCTCAGCACTGATATGGCTCGCTTGGGCTTTGCTTATCACTATAGTGCCTGTGATGCTCACCGCGGTGCTTTGTGTGGTATTTGGACACCGTAGTTATGCCAGCACTGCCGGTATGCTCTGTGGCGCAATGGCTAACCCTATTGCCCTTGACTATGTGGCAGAAACTACAAGCGACGACAAAGCCTCGGTAGCCTACGCCAGTGTCTATCCGTTATCTATGTTCGTAAGAGTGATTATCGCACAAATTATTGTCATTCTCTGGTTCGCTTAAGTAAAAGTGAAACCTTATCTATCCTATGGAGATTATCCTAAATCCTAAATACCGTTTTCTTCACGATTTCCTTGAACATATAGAGGAACACTTTGCTACAGGCGAAATAGTGCAGCAGTCGTTCAACGAGATACGCCTGTTGCGCGTGGACGAATTGACGCTGAGTGTGAAGCGTTATGGCCACTCGCTACGAGGACGTTTGAAATTCTACAAAATGGCAAAGGGAAAACGTGCTTTTATAGGTCAGCGACTGCTACGCGAACGCGGTTACGACAGTCCCGAACCCGTGGCTTTTGTGCGTTTCAGGCGGCGTATGCTCACCGAGCGCACCTATTTCGTTACTATACGCTCCTCGCTGCAACACTCGTTTGACGACGTTTCAATGCTCTCAGCAAAAGAACAAACCGAACTGGTGAAAGCCTTAGCCGCTTACACTAAGCGTATGCACGAAGACGGATTTATCCACCACAACTACAAAAGCAAACACATCCTTTTCGACCGCAATGAAGAGAAAAGCGGGTGGCGTTTTGCACTGCTCGACGTTAATAGGGTACATCGCCATCGTAAACCCATCGGCATAAACCGCGGGTTAAAAAACTTTGCACGTATTGTGTTTCAGGACGAAGCCTTGTTCTTATGCCTTATAGACGAGTACGCACACCTGCGAGGTATTGATACCGACTACGCCCGAAAAACCGTACTCGCCGCACACACGGCCTACCAAGAAAAAATAGCACACCGAGGCAGATGATTATCCACTGACTGAAAACAAATAATTATTGAAACTTTGTCCTTAGTTAAAACCAACAATACTTCGTCCCGCTTCAGCCATTAAACCACCTTACTACAAACCCGCTAAATCTGTCCGCTCTCCACGAGCCTACATACCCGCTCAAGCATACGGTCATCCCCCTCGGGGTCGTAGCGCTTCTTGAGGTTTTGCCCAAAAAGTCGGGCAAGGCCTTGATAAATCCCAGCCTTGAACGATCCTATAAAGGCACGCACTATCTCATATCCTGTTTGGTTACACTCACGGTCGATGAGTTTTATCAGTAGTTGACCCTCCTTCTTACTCATTTTGCGGATGGTACGCCCATATTGTTCGTTGAGTTCACGCCGCACACGATTGATATGCGCCTTACGCTCGCTCTGTGGCATACCCTCAAGCACCATATACGTTTCCAACACGATGTAGCGCACCTGCACGGCGTAGGGCAGCACTTTTTTCACACGCCGAACCAATAGTCCGTATTCCGCACGCTCGCGCTCGTTGGAAAACACCATTGGCGGGTATTTCTGCACCACAGGCACCGTTATACTCAAATACTTACCCGAGCCATCGCTCACGGTGTCCACCCTCAGTTCGGGAGCCACGGCCACTGCCGGCAAGCCTGTGCCTTCGCCCAAACCGCTATCCTCCTGAGCACGAAGCGAGAGCGGAATGAGAATAACAATAAACAATATGTGGCGAAAGAAGCGCGACATTGATAGAAACAACTCGTTTTTGGCAAGCAAAGATACTACAAAGAAACACTATCCACCCTTTGCCAATCCACAATAATTGTAGGTTTTTACGTAAATTTGCCCCCGAAGCCACCTATTAAAGGTTTTTTATGAAAAGAAAAACAGCTTCTATTAATACAAACTCCGAAGAGGCTATTCTTGTAAAGGGTGCTCGCGTCAATAATCTCAAGAACATTGACGTGAGAATACCGCGCGACAAATTAGTAGTGGTTACAGGCCTCTCGGGTAGCGGAAAATCGTCGCTCGCTTTCGACACACTCTACGCCGAGGGACAACGTCGCTATGTTGAGAGCCTTTCGGCCTACGCACGTCAGTTTCTGGGACGTATGCGCAAGCCCGATTGCGACTATATCAAAGGCATTCCGCCAGCCATTGCTATAGAACAAAAGGTTATAAACCGTAACTCGCGCTCCACAGTAGGCACCTCAACAGAAATCTATGACTACCTGCGGCTGCTTTTTGCACGTATCGGAAAAACTATATCGCCCATCAGCGGCACTGAAGTGAAACGCCACACGGTAAAAGATGTTTTCGACTGCATAAACACCTATTCTGTCGGTACACGCTTCACGGTGCTTGCACCTTTCTATCTTCGCCACGGACGCATCGTGCGTGAGCAACTGGAAACATACCTAAAACAAGGCATTACGCGCTTAGATGTAGATGGGGATATCGTGCATATAGAAGACGTACTCAAAGCCGACTTTTCCGATAACCAACCTCCCGCCTCGTGGCAACCTTCCGGAAACAACGAGCAGCCGTTTGAAAATGTATTTTTACTGATTGACCGCCTCAGTAGCGGCGACGACAGGGAGACGCACACACGCTTGGCCGACAGTTGCCAAACAGCGTTTTACGAAGGCGGCGGACAGATGATGCTACGCGTATATCCCGCACGCACTCTCCACTTTTTTAGCGGTGCTTTTGAGGCCGACGGAATACAATTTGAAGAACCCACCGACCAACTCTTCTCTTTTAACTCCCCACTGGGTGCCTGCCCGCACTGCGAAGGCTTTGGCAAAATAATAGGTATTGACGAGAAACTCGTTATACCCAACACCAGCCTAAGTATCTACGACGATGCCGTGATGTGTTGGCGAGGAGAAAAAATGAGCGAGTGGAAACGTGAGTTTTGCAGGCGTGCCAAACGAAACGGCTTCCCTATCTTTAAGTCCTACAACAGTCTTTCGCAAACCGAAAAAGATATACTGTGGCACGGCGACGCTCAAGAGCAATCGCTGCCACGCGACAGCCAAGTAAGCATTGATGCCTTTTTCGACTATGTACATTCGCAGCAATACAAAATCCAATATCGTGTGATGCTGGCACGCTATCGCGGCAAAACCATCTGCCCTCATTGTCACGGCACACGCTTAAAACCGGAAGCATGCTACGTAAAGATAGGCGGGCGACACATAGGTGAACTCGTAGAACTACCCGTAACAGAACTACTACAGTGGTTTAACAATCTGCAACTCTCAGAACACGAGCAAAAAGTGGGTGAACGCCTCCTCGCCGAGATACGCAGCCGTTTACAATTCCTCTGCAACGTAGGGCTTGGCTACCTCACACTATCACGTGAGTCGCGCACATTATCAGGCGGCGAGAGCCAACGCATCAATCTGGCCACCTCGCTCGGTAGTTCGCTTGTTGGTTCGCTATATATCCTCGACGAGCCGAGTATAGGCCTCCATAGTCGCGACACCGCACAACTCATCAGTGTACTCAAAGCCCTACGCGATGCAGGAAACACGGTGGTTATCGTCGAACACGATGAAGAAATAATGCGTAGCGCAGACTATTGTATAGACATAGGCCCCGAGGCTGGAAGCAATGGCGGAAGAGTGGTGCTACAAGGCACGTTGGAGACAATTCAGCAAATGTCGGCAGAGGAAGTGGCACAGAGCGAGAGCCACACCGCAAAATACCTCCGTGGGTTAGAGCATATTCCCGTGCCGCTATCACGCCGACCCTGGAACAGATACATAGAAGTGAAAGGCGCACGCGAAAACAACCTGCGTGGCATTGACGTGAAATTTCCACTCAACGTTCTCACCGTGGTTACCGGCGTAAGTGGTAGTGGAAAAAGCACACTCGTGCGCTCCATTCTCTACAACGCGCTGTTGCGCCATTTTGATATTAGTAGCGGTGAGCGACCCGGACAATTCCTCGGACTAAGCGGTGACCTCGATGCCCTGAAAAAAGTGGAGTTTGTTGACCAAAATCCTATCGGAAAATCTACGCGCTCCAACCCTGTCACCTATGTAAAAGCCTACGATGAAATTCGCGCACTAATGGCACAACAACCACTTGCACAACAACAAGGTTTTACAGCGGCATATTTTTCTTTTAACAC
Organism: uncultured Prevotellaceae bacterium; assembly: GCA_937877625.1. GTDB lineage: Bacteria > Bacteroidota > Bacteroidia > Bacteroidales > Bacteroidaceae > Alloprevotella. The sequence goes on along the minus strand of CALFJG010000072.1, from coordinate 141,793 downwards.
CGACGGCGGACGATGTGAAGAATGTAAAGGCGAGGGTACGGTAAAAGTAGAAATGCAGTTTATGGCCGACCTTAATCTCACATGCGAAGCCTGCGACGGAAAACGATTTAAGCGCGACATTATTGAAATAAGATACAAAGGCAAAAATATATACGACATACTACAAATGAGCGTTGACGAAGCGTTGGATTTCTTTAACCAAAATGGACAGAAGAAAATATGCAAACTCTTACAACCGCTTCAAGATGTAGGCCTCGGATACATTAAACTCGGACAGTCGTCATCCACGTTAAGCGGTGGAGAAAACCAGCGTGTGAAACTGGCCTACTACATAGGTAGCGAAACGGCACAGCCCACACTCTTTATTTTCGACGAACCCACTACAGGCCTCCACTTCCACGACATTAGCAGACTACTAAAAGCCCTTGGCGCGCTGATAGAACGCGGCCACTCCGTTCTTATAATAGAACACAACGCTGAAATAATAAAATGTGCCGACTGGTGTATAGACCTCGGCCCAGAAGGAGGAAACGAAGGCGGCAGACTCGTGGCCGAAGGAACACCCGAAGAAATAGCCCGTCAAAACAAAGGATACACTGCACGCTTCGTGGCTGAAAAACTCAAAGCCTTATAATTCTATTTATGAACAAATAATCTAAAACCTACAACCATTATGAAAACAAAAGTTTCTTTTCTCATTGCGTTCTTGTGTGCCGTGCTACTGACATCGTGTGGCAGTGAACCTGAGTATGCTAAGTTTATTCCCAAGGAAGCCGCTGTGGTAGGACGTATCAACGTAGGCGAAATAGCCAAAAAAGGAGACCTTGCCGACAATGCTTCGCTCGCCGACATCTTAAAGAAAGCTGTGAAAGGCAGTAACCTCTCGGCCAAAGGAAAAGTACTCGCTGAGAAAATAATATCCGACCCCACTATGATGGGTATTGACCTTCGTAAACCTGTGTATTACTATTATAACACCAACAACGAAAGCGATCAATTCGGCATCATTGCTGCTGTGCTTGATAGAGATAATCTCAAAGACTTTCTCAACTTCTGTGCGAAAGAAAATAACGCTGAAGGCACTAAGGAGGAAAACGATATGACCTATCTGGAAACAGACAACATCATCTCCGTATTCAACGACACCTGGCTCATAGTAAAAGAAAAGGGTAACGATGATGCTAAAACCATCATTCAAAGTCTTTTAGCACGTATGGAACTTCAACCTGAACAGACCATAGAAAGCGATGCAGGCTACGTACGTATGTTAAAATCCGACGGACTATTTCAACTCTTGGTAAAAGGTGATATTCTGAGCAAGTTGATGGGTAATATCAATAACGTAAATAACAACAACGAGGCTTCTAAAGAATTAACGAATTTCGATTACATCTTCAACCTCGACTCAGATGATGGCGAAATAACCTTAGACTATGAACCCTATGCCACTACTGATGAAGGGCGAAACAAACTTGCGGCAAACAAAAAACTTTATGATGAAATACAAGGCGAATACGCCAATTTTATTAACGAAAACGCATTGTTTACGTTAGTTTGCAATATCCACGGCAAAGAATGTGTGGCATTTATAGAAAAATTAAGTTTGCCCACTGAACAAGTTCAAATGATTGCTAAATACCTTGGGGCTATCAATGGCGATGTCGTTTACACCATAAACCAAATAAAACCCAACCTATCCGACCTTGATATGCGTATGTTTGCGAAGGTAAGCAACCCTAATCCCTTCTTGGAATTAAAAAGTATTGGCACACAAATTCCAGGAGTAAAAGAGTTTGCTGCAAACGAGTTTTCGTTCTCCCTCGGACAAATGCTACCTATCTCTGATCTTGTTTCTGAAATAGGTTTAGCCGCCGAAAGTGCTGCACAACCCAATGGAAATATACTTGTAAACTTTGGTGTAAACAACAACAGCAATGTCTATGCATCATTGGCACTTAATAGTAATGGCTTTGACAAGGTGCAGAATCCTATTAACAAAGATGTGTTCCACGGACGCTGCGCCTATTGCTACTTCAATAGTACCAATGCGCTTGACATTGTAAAACTATGGGCAAAAAACAACAACCAAGCCGACGACTATGAATTTAAGATAGGTACGCACGTTCTGGGACAGATAGACTACGCAGAGTTCTATACCACTACCGAACAAAAATGTAAACTAAAAATAGTGATGCGCGACAAAGACAAAGATGGCCTTGCCACATTCTTTAGCGAAATTACCAATATCGTCAATATATTTAGTTAGAAAGTTTTAGAGGTTGAAAGGGTTAGACTTTTCAACCTCTAAACCCTAATAAATCTATGAACAAACTCCTTTGGAAACTCGTTCGTCTTCAGATTAGTCCGTGGCAATTGGCGGGATTCGCACTTGCCAACGGATTAGGCCTTGTGGTGGTTCTCTTTGGCATACAATTCTACGAAGACTGTGCGCCCATATTCACTGCCAACGATAGTTTTATGAAGGAGCAATACGTGGTTGTTACAAAAGAGGTGGGACTAAACGGGTTGACAGGAAAAAGCACACCTACCTTTAGCGAACAAGAAATAGCCGACATTGCATCACAACCTTTTGTAGATGAACTTTCTCCTTTTACAGCCGCCAATTTCAGTGTGGTGGCTTCCATAAGTAGCACCACAACAGGCGTAGGCTTTCAAACGGAAATGTTTTTAGAGGCTTTGCCTGATAAATATCTTGATATAAACCTCAACACCTGGCACTGGGACAAAAACCAAGAGCAAGTGCCTATCGTCATTCCACGCAATTACCTTAACCTCTACAATTTTGGTTTTGCCGCAGGAAGAGGACTGCCTGCATTATCCGAACAAGTAATAAGTATGATACCCATACGTCTCTTTCTTTCAGGCGAAAATGGTGCTATAATAAAGGAAGGACGTGTGGCAGGGTTTAGCAACCGACTAAATACCATACTTGTGCCACTACCTTTCCTTAAAATTGCTAACGATAGTTTGGCTAAGCATACCCAAACAGCCACTACACGACTATGTATAAATGTAAACAACCCCACCGACGCGCGTTTGGCAACCTATCTCTCAGACCACGGATACCGCACAGAGGGAACAAGCGGTGACACAAGCAAAATAGCATTTTTCTTACGCATTATTGCTTTTATTGTAGTGGCAATAGGACTTGCTATTTGCGCATTGGCGTTCTTTGTAATGCTGTTAAGCGTTTTCTTACTATTACATAAAAATATGGAAAAAGCGCGAACGCTGAGACTAATAGGTTATAAAGTCTATTACATCTGTTTGCCATATTATGCGCTTATTATAGCAATCTATACAATTAGTTTACCACTTTCTCTTTTCGTTATTAAGTCAGTAAGAGAATACTATTTAGCCTATATATCATCAATGAGTGAACATATTAGTATAGAGATGGCAAATACTACAATAGTTATAGCTTTCCTGCTTAGCATTTCTATTTGCTCGCTTGCCGCTTTAATCGTTTGGAATAAGGTAAGAAACAACACCTAACAAGAGTTTTCCACTTTTCCGTCGCATTTTACTTTTTCTATTGGTTTTAGTAATTTTTGTTTTATATGATTAAATTACGCTAACTAAAAATAAGAAGAAAAGAAGGGTTGGAATAAGTGGAGAAAAAAAGCGTAAAATTCTTGCGTAGTTAGTTATAGTCTTTGAACTGTTGTTTATTCACACATTTTTCACCTATAAAAATTATAGACATTAGGCTTAAATAGGAGTTTTGAAAGTAAAAATTACTATGTTTTTCCACACTGCGTGGATAATAGTAGGAAGTATTTTTTTTCAAGACAAAAGGTGTGGAAAAAGTTTGTAGAGAGAGTTTTTATTGCGGCATATTAGAGAAAATTGCGTGGATAAATATAACCAAGAGAGACAAAGCAGGAATGATTGGAACGAAGCGTTGTTTTCCTAAAGTTTTGAGCCACTTTTAATATAGTTTTCCACTATTTACTAACTTTGTGGCGCAGAGGAAATAAATAACTATATTTACAATGCGCAAACTTCTTATAGAAGAACTCCATAGATTGTCGCCCAGCGATTATGCAATGACGATGAAACTACCACTGGCTGTGGTGCTTGATAATGTGCGTAGTTTACATAATGTAGGGAGTGTATTTCGCACGGCCGATGCTTTGCTAATAGAAAAAATAATTTTGTGCGGAATTTCAGCTCAGCCGCCTTCTCCAGAAATTCATAAAACAGCCTTAGGTGCAGAACTCACTGTACCTTGGCAGTATCAAGCCGATACATTGACGTGTGTGAAATGTCTGCAAAAATCGGGATACAAAGTTTATGCCGTAGAGCAAGTAACTGATAGTACACCTTTACAAGCCTTTCGCGTACCCTTAAATAGTTCTGTCGCTATAGTATTTGGTCACGAAGTAAAGGGGGTGAGACAAGACGTGATAGATATTTGCGATGGAGCAATAGAGATTCCACAATTCGGTACAAAACATTCGCTTAACGTATCTGTTAGTGCAGGCCTCGTAATGTGGGAAATATTTAAACAAATGAAGTATAGGTAATATGTCCAGCGTGCAGTATGTACATAATGATGAACGAATAGATTGTGTTGAGGAAAAATCGCGTGACGGCGGTGAGCGATTGCTGCATTATGTTTGGCTTCATAGAATGTGGCAACCTGCTGTGCTAAAAACTACCGATGGAAGAGATATACAAATTATAAATACGGGGCGTATAAATGTACATGCTGGTCCAGACTTTTTTAACGCCACAGTACGAATAGCCGATACTATTTGGGTGGGAAATATAGAAATTCACTATAATTCTTCTGATTGGTATGGCCACGGACATCACACAGATAGTCGTTACAACAATGTTGTTCTTCACGTTTGTAAACACGCCGACAAGGATGTATATACACAAGAAAGACACCTTATACCACAGATAGAAATAAGTGTGCCAGAATATGTACAGAGCAATTATCAACAACTGATAAATGAGCTGGAATACCCGCCTTGCTATCGTATTCTTTCCAATATCAATGGAATAACTTTGCGGGGATGGATTGACAGAATGTGTTTTGAACGAATGGAAAGCAAAACAGCCCGTATAGAGACTTATCTCCAAGAAAATAAAAACGACTGGGAGCGTACTTTCTTTATTGCTCTTTCAAGGGCTTTTGGCTTTGGAGTGAATGCAGAGGTTTTTGAGCGGTGGGCAATGAGTATTCCGCTGAATTCTATAGCACATCATCGCGACAATGAATTCCAAGTGGAAGCTTTTTTCTTTGGACAAGCCGGAATGTTGGAAGATGACAAAATAAAACAAAGTGATACGTATTTTCAAAATCTAAAGAGCGAATATGATTTTCTGAGAAATAAGTTTAATCTCTTGCCTATAGATTATAAAGCGTGGAAATTTCTTAGGATGCGTCCTCAGAATTTTCCTACAATTCGCTTAGCTCAGTTGGCTATGCTTTACGTGAAAGGTGCATTGTCGTTCAGTACTATTTTGGAAGCCGATGGTATTAAATCACTAACAAAATTACTCACCACTGGTGTTTCTTCTTATTGGAAAACCCACTACGTGTTTGGAAAAGAAAGTACTCCGAGTACTAAACAAATACAAAAAGCTTCTATTCAACGTTTGATACTTAATGCTATTTGTCCCGTGTTGTTTGCTTATGGTAGGTATAGTGGAAAAGACGAATTAACAGAACGTGCTTTTAATTTGCTTGAAAAATTTCCTGCCGAGGATGACAGAATAGTGAGACGTTGGGGAGAATTAGGTATAAAAGCCGAAAATGCCGCTGATTCGCAAGCTCTGATACATATGTATAACGCTTATTGCCAACGCAAGGATTGTCTGCGTTGCATCATAGGAAGAGAATATCTAAAAAAAGTTTAAGAGGTTGAATAATTAAATATGGACTACGTTTTTGAACTCACAATAAAAGTGCGTGATTATGAGTGCGACATACAAGGTATTGTAAATAATGCCAACTATCAGCACTATATTGAGCATACGCGTAACGAATTTTTAAGAAGTGAAGGAGTTAGTTTTGCGCAACTCCACGATGAAGGAATAGACACCGTAGTGGCTCGCCTCTCTATGGTTTATAAAAATCCTTTGCGACCCAACGATACGTTTGTTTCTCGATTGGCAGTGAAAAAGGACGGAATAAAATTTTTTTTCTACCAAGATTTGTTTCGCTTGCCAGATAACACACATATTCTCCACGCTGATGTAACCATAGTGACGCTTATAAACGGACGTTTGCGCGATTGTGAGAGGCTTAATAAACTATTTGCTAAGTATTTCTAATGAACGAAACGATATATACTATTGCTCTTAGTCGTTTGCCAGGGATAAATTTATCTATTGCTCTACGGCTGTACGAAAAATACGGTTCGGCAGAAGCTATCTTTGCACTCAAAAATCCACCTGAGGATATGAATGAGCGAGGAAAGAAAATGCTGATGGAGGCTATTTCTAATAGGAAAGAAGTGATAGAAAGAGCCAAAGTAGAATTAGATTATTGTAACGAAAAAGGAATACAAACTATATGTTTTAATGATGCTCGCTATCCAAACCTATTAAGAAACTGCGACGATGCTCCGTTGATATTGTTTTATTTAGGCACAGCCGACTTGAACACGAAGCGTATAATAAGCGTAGTAGGTACGAGACGTATTACTGAATACGGCAAAGACCTTTGTCGAAACTTTTGCTGCGACTTAGCACGATTACTCCCCGACACATTGGTAGTAAGTGGTTTGGCCTATGGAGTAGATATACACATACACCGTGGTTGTTTAGAGAATAATTTAGATACCGTGGCAGTTTTGGCGCATGGGTTAGACCGAGTCTATCCAGCATTACACAGGTTAACAGCAGCAAAAATGACAAAACATGGCGGACTACTCACAGAATTTCTTACACAAACACAACCAAAACCTGAGAACTTTGTGCGACGCAATCGCATAGTGGCAGGAATGTCTGTAGCAACAGTGGTGATAGAAAGCGCAGAGCGAGGTGGAGCACTTATAACAGCACGTTTAGCGCAGGATTATAACCGTAATGTTTTTGCTTTTCCCGGAAGAGCCAACGATCAATACAGCCAAGGATGTAATAATCTTATTAGTAATAACGTGGCGGGACTTATTTCTTCAGCCGAAGATTTCGTAAAACAAATGGGCTGGGAAGTAAATAAGAAAAAGCACGTACAACGAGAATTATTTCCAGACCTCACTGAACAAGAAAAAAAGGTTTGTCAATTACTTGCTCAAGACGATCGTAAACAACTAAATCAATTGGTTGTGGAGAGCGGAATTTCTGTATCTATTCTAACGTCCGTACTATTTGATTTAGAATTAAAAGGAATAGTAAAACCTATACCTGGTGGACGATATAGATTGCTCAAATGAATTATGGAGAGTTCTATAGTCTGTTGATAACGAACAAAAAGAGCCAAAAGGATAATAAAAGATTAAAGACCTGTCAATAATAAAACTATACCGTGGGAATTAATAGAATCTACATTATAACTATCAAAGTTCTAAGCGATAGACGTTAGTATTTCTTTGTTTGAATCCGTAATTCTTATAAAGTGAATTTGCTGCTTGACGTTCGGGACGAGAGGTGAGATTAAGGCTTTTAGCTTGGAGGGTGCGGGCAGTATAAATGGCATGATTTATAAGTTGTTTTCCGTAACCACGATGGCGACACGAAGGCGATACTATTACATCTTCTAACCATGCTTTGCAGCCTGTAGGCGAGTTGGCTGTGCAAAGTGTATAAGTAGCACAAATATCCCCATTTTCATCTGAGCCAAAGAATAAATGTGTGTTTTTATTTTCTAAAAGCGCAGAAAGCAGAGCAATGGTGTAGGTAATTGATTTTTTTGTAAGAGAAGGCAATAGAGTATTTAAGGCAGTTACAAAATTTTCAGATGCCGTTTTTGCAGGCACTATATGCAGTAAATTGAGTTTTTGAAGTAATTGGCCGTATGTAGTATGGAGCACAGGATGTAAAACATCTGAGGCTATTTCGCAGAGAGGTTCAAGAACAAAACGTCGCTTGGCTATAGACGGGTGGGGAAGAATTAAGGTATTAGAATTAATGATTTCGTTACTCAAGGCAAGCAAATCTATATCAATAATGCGGTCGTGGTATTGGTTATTGTTACTTTTAGATGTACGGCCAAGGTCTCGCTCTATTTGTTCGGTAATGTTTAGTATTTCGTGGCTTGAAAGTGATGTTTCAAAAATTGCGGCTGCATTAATAAAAACATTAGAAGAAATAAACCCTTGCGGCTGTGTTTCATAAAAGTTTGAAATATTACGGAGTTTTCCAATACGCTCCGTCATTAGGCAAATAGCTTTTTGTATTTGCTCTTGGCGATGGCCTATATTGCTTCCTAAACTAACAAAGAGTAGTTTTATCAAAATAAAAAGAGATTTGACGTTAAGGGGTGTGTACAATTAATCTATTCACGTTTCGGAAGTAGTGTAAAAGAATGAGCTATATCCTGTGGAACGTGCGTTCCATATTATTGCCTTGTAATGACAAGAAAGAAAATAGTAAACCTTTTGGCTTAAGGGTCAAATACAGTAATGTGCTGGATGTCTCAAACCTATTTTCTATAAGGGTTGATTGCTCAATGCTCTTATAGGGTGTAACTGCGCCTTGTTTGCTATACTTGCTACACTGATAAGTTTTTATTATTTTCGAAACTTGAATTAATTAACGATTAGCATAGCATCGCCATAAGGACCAAATTTATAACCTTTTTTCAAAGCTTTTTCATAGGCTTTCATAGTGTTTTCATAACCTCCAAAGGCGGCAGCAAGCATCAGTTGTGGTGTCATAGGTAGATGAAAATTAACTAAAAGAGAATCTGCTACACGAAATTCATAAGGAGGAAATATAAATTTATTAGTCCAACCATCGTATTCTTTAATTCTTCCGTAAGTACCTACTACAGCTGTTTCAAGAGCGCGCATAGTGGAAGTTCCTATAGCTAATATACGTTGTTCCTTTTCTCTGGCTTCGTTCACGCGATTAACACAAGTGGTGTCAATACGCATTTGTTCGCTGTCGGTCTTATTTTTTGATAGATCTTCTACGTCGGCACTTTGGAATTGATTGAGTCCTATATGAAACGTAACAAAAGAGGTATCAATTCCTGCAATCTCCATACGTTTAAGCATTTGCTTAGAAAAGTGGAGACCTGCAGAGGGTGCACCTACAGCACCTTCTTCTTCTGCAAAGATTGTTTGATATCGTTCTAAGTCTTCTGCTTCGTAGTCGCGCCCAATGTATTTGGGTATAGGTGCTTCGCCGAGTTTAAAGAGTGTTTGTTTGAATTCTTCGTGGTCGCCATCATAAAGAAATCGCAGTGTTCGCCCACGGTTTGTAGTGTTGTCAATAACTTCTGCTACTACACTACCATCTTCGCCGAAGAAAAGTTTATTTCCTATACGAATTTTACGAGCAGGATCAACAATTACATCCCATAAGCGAAATTCTTCGTTAAGTTCACGTAGAAGAAATACCTCTATGCGCGCTCCAGTTTTTTCCTTATAAGCATAAAGACGAGCGGGAAATACACGTGTGTTATTAAAAATAAAAAGATCGTGCTCGTGGTAATAGTCAAGCAAATTGATAAACTCTTTGTGTTCCACCTTTCCTGTGGTACGATGAAGCACCATAAGTTTACACATATCACGCGACAATGGAGGATATTGTGCTATTTTTTCGGGAGAGATGGAGAATTTGAATTGAGAGAGTTTCATTTATATAGAAGTTTAAGAGGTTTAATAAGGTTTTATGTCTTAAATGTTTGCAAGTATTGTAGTTTTTTAGACATTAAACCTTATTGTTTAACCATTCAATAAAATTATTTAATGTTAGACAATCTTCTACGCGTGTTTTTCCAACTCGTATGCGTCGTAATGCGGTGAGGTGTGCACCGCTATGTAAGGCAATACCTATATCGCGTGCCAAAGATCGTATGTAAGTGCCTTTTCCACAAGTGACGCGCAATTGCAGATGCGGCAATTGACAATCCAGTATTTCTATTTGGTGAATATGTACAGTTTTTGGCGTTAGTGTTACTTGGCGTCCTTTGCGTGCTAAATCGCAAGCACGGTCACCTGCAATTTTGCAGGCGGAGAAAATGGGAGGTACTTGTTGTATTTCACCTATAAATTGTGGAAGTGTTTGCTTAATTAACTCAAGGGTGATGTGTGTTGTAGGAAAAGTTTTGTCAATAGGGTGTTCAAGGTCAAAACTTGGTGTTGTAGCACCTATGAAAAGATTGGCAATATATTCTTTTTCTTGATGTTGCAGTGTTTCTATCTGTTTAGTAGCACGTCCTGTGCAAAGAATTTCTACACCCGTAGCTAAGGGATCAAGAGTACCTGCGTGGCCTACTTTTAGTTTCTTTAAACCGAGACGATGACACAACTCATAGCGTACACGTGCCACAAGTTGAAAAGAAGTCATACGATAAGGCTTGTCGAAAGCAAGCACTTCTCCGGTGATAAAGTCCATTCTTTGATGAAGAGAAAAAAATGAATGCTCAACTGAAGAATATTGTAAATAAACCTACTAAAGCACAATAATAAGCAAAGTATATGAGTTTGCCTCGCCGCACAATACCTATCATCCATTTACAAGCAATTACTCCACTTATAAGAGCAGCGAAAAAACCTGTTATAAGTGCTGTTGTACTAATTCCACTAAATGTGGTTTCTACACCTTCTTTATATATTTTTATTGTATCAAGCAGTGCTTCGCCGAGTATGGGTGGAATAACCATTAAGAAAGAGAATTGTGCCATTGTTTCTTTGCGGTTACCAAGAAGTAGCCCGGTAGCAATGGTAGAACCACTACGACTTAGTCCGGGTAATACAGCAGCGGCTTGAGCTAATCCTATAATAAAGGCATCAAGAAGAGATATAGAATCTTTTTGTCTGGGTTTAGCATAATACGAAAAAGCCAAAAGCAAAGCAGTGACTAATAGACATATTCCTACTATCAACAGGCCTGAACCAAATATGTGTTCCACGGTATCCTTAAAGAAAACACCTACGATGCCTATTGGTATCATTGAAACAATGATAGCTAACACATAATGTTGGTCGGTATTAAGTTTTCCATACGGAAGCGTACTCTGCGATTGACTTTTCCATATAGTATTATGATTGCCTATATTAAGAGGATAAATAGTTCCACGGAGTATTTTCCAAATTTCTTGGCCTAATACAATGATGGTACTTAGTACCGTTGCAACATGTACGACAACGGTGAATACTAAGTTTTGGTCGGCATTAAGACCTAAAAGAGCAGAACCTATTGTTAGGTGTCCGCTACTACTCACAGGCAGGTATTCGGTGAGTCCTTGAATAATGCCTAGGATAAGTGCCTCAAGTGTGCCCATAATTGGATATAATTATTTGGCTTTATCTTCTTTGTTTTCTCGTTTGCTTGGCAAAAGTATAGCAATAATCATCAATACATAGCCCAATAAGCAGACTAACGGGGCAACTTTGATATGTAGTGTACTAAAAACATCTGGATTAAATTGCTCGGCAGTAGAGGCATCTCCAGCCATCAGCACCATACCAATGACAACTATTGCCATAGCTACAGCCAGCATAATAAAGTTGATACGGGAAAAAGCAAATTCTCTTTTCATTGTGTATAGAATGAATATAAATATACAGACAAAGCGCAGCAAAAGTAAGAAAAAAGGCTGTTTCAGTGAAAGGAAAGTTTACTAATAGTCTAAAAAAGAATTAATGGAGTTGTAAAAAGTAGTTAGAGCTTAACACTTTGTAAGTTTTTGTACTCTATCTCTGCACGCTTCCATAAGCCAGAGAGGAGTACTTGTAGCTCCGCAAATGCCTATCGTTTGAGCTTTTTGAAGCCATTTTGAGCGTATAGCTTCTGGACTATCTACTATATAGCTTTTTGGATTACACTTTAAGCAGGCTGTATAAAGAGCATAGCCGTTACTACTTTTTTTTCCACATACAAAGAGTATTACATCGTGTCGTTTGGCAAAGTTCTCTACAGCTGAGAGTCTGCCAGATACTTGACGGCAAACAGTGTCGAAAGCACGAAATAATGATGGGTTGGCAATTTTTTCGGAAAGATATTCCCTGACTGCACGAAACCCTTCAAGTGATTTAGTTGTCTGTGAAAAAAGACATAACGGGCGGTTAGCGTTTAATTTTATTTCTTTAGCTTCTTCAAGTGTTTCAACTACAACGGCTTCACCTTGAGTCTGACCTACGAGACCAAGTACTTCAGCATGGCCGCGTTTGCCATAGATAACGATTTGTGGCCGTGTTTTTTCTTCATAAACACGGCGAATCCGACGTTGAAGTTGTAGTACAACAGGACAAGTGGCATCAATGATTTCAAGGGCGCGTTCGCGGGCTGTGAGATAGGTTGCTGGTGGTTCGCCGTGAGCACGCAGTAAAACACGTGTGTTTGGAGGAAGTTTTTCAAACTCGCTGTGATTAATAGTTCGCAATCCGAGAGATGCGAGACGCTCTACCTCTGCACTGTTGTGAACAATATCGCCAAGGCAACAGAGGGCGTTAGAGGTACTTAATTCCTCTTCAGCTTTGCGTATAGCTGTGGTTACGCCGAAACAAAAACCGCTACTACTGTCAATTTCTATTTTGACATTCTTTTCCATAAATTTCTTATCTATACACAAACTTTTTCTTACCGCGCGAAATAATAATCCGTGTGCCTCTTGCGGCTTTTTCTATACGGCGACCTTGAAGATCATATTGCACTTGTGACTCTTTCCCTAATGTTTGAATAATTGTGGATGTGATATCGGTGGGAGTATCAATGGGCATAGTGAATGCTATTTCTTGACGTATCTCCCACGGGTGGCGTAAGCGATAAGCATAAGTATGTCCTGGTTGTAAATTTTGGAATGTTACGGTGTCACATACCGTGATACCAGCAGAGGCATAGAGATGATAGTAGTGAGAAGGATAGGATGCTGTAGCATCATCGGCATCATAAATTTCATAGGTAATTGTAGTGCCAGCCCTTCCTCCATCAATACCAATGGAGTAAGGCTGTACAATTTGCACTACACCTACCTCAGGGAAAGAAATAGTAGGCTCGGGAAAAGAAATTTCAGCTGCCGCTGCTGTGTCAATCTGAATAGGTATAGCACAAAGTAAAGTGCTGTCATCGGGACTTGCACGGAATATGCGTGATCCACTTTCGTCAAATTGCAGATGCAGAAGTACATCACGTGTCTCGCCAGGTAATAGTGTCACACCTGTCAGCCCGTTGTAGTCGCCTTGTTCAAAAAGAGCTGTATCGGTAGGCAGATTGGTAAAAAATTCGAGCGGTGTAGTAATTTCCACATCGGTAGTGTTCGTCACTGTAATACGAACGGGTGTATAGCGTTCTGTGAGAGGTTCTTCTTCAAAGACGACTTTATCAATCCGCAGTTCTTTACCTGTTTTTATGTATTTATCAGGTAGTTCATCAGTTATTTCATCAGGACAGAGCAAAAGGGCTTGGTGGTTGCAAAAGAATCCCTCTGTTTGTCCTGCTTCGGTGGGTTCGTTCACAGGTTCGGCATAAGAAAGCCAGTCTAAGCGATACCAGCCATTGTAACTGCCATTATACCCCCAGTTAACGTGGAAAAGCCCCTCATCATCATAACCATCAATAAGGAAGGCGTGTCCTCCGAGATGTTGGGTATAGGCAGCATAAACCACAGGCCGTCCTTCGTCTATTTCGTGACGTAATATGTCACGCCAACTTTGTGTTGTATAGTCGTAACTATCAATGTATTTTACATATTTATAGCCAAAGACGCGCTGCATAGGTTCTATCATTCGCTGCAAACTGGAGCCGCTGGATTCCAGACCGAAATTCATACGAGCGGCACATGCTATGACGTACATAAAGCGGGCTACAAGATGAGTGGTTGCACTATCGTCGGTTTCGGTGTAGCTATCAAGAATGTTAGCAGTTGGAAAAATCTCACCAGGATAGATAGTATCTATGGTGTAGTGTTTGGTTTGCCAACCTTTGATAGTATCCAATACGGCAACATCGCGTTTATAATAACTCATAGCCATTTCAATAGCCGAAGCCACACAACCGACTTGCGTACGTGTAGGACTCCATTCGCCCCAATCGTATAAATAATAAGGACAGAAACGGTTATATGGTCGTTGGTAGCCATGCCGAAAAGTGATAAGAGGCCCTGTTTGAGCTAAAGCTATGAGGGAACACAAGAAGAATAAAAGAAATAAAACTCTTTTCATTTTTGTTAAAGAAGGAGGGTCTAAACTAAAAGAAACTGCGTGCTAAGCTGCGTAGTTTGCCTTCATCAGGAATGTACTCAAAGGTGTCTTCGTCTAATCTGCATAGACTGCGAAGAGTATATATATTATGTTGTTCATCGGTAGATTGAATACCTGCACTTCGGAAAAGCCCATTACGTGCATCTATTATTTGCACCGTGTCGTGACAATAGTCAGCATCTTCGCCTATAGGCATAGTTGTACGAATGTATTCCGATAAAGCCTTTATAAATTCTTGAATTTCTTGTTCCATAGCGCACAAAAGTACGTACTTTTTACATACTTTTGCCCTTGATATTAAAATTTAATGTAATGAACGATACGCTTTTTACAATTAGAGGCGGTGGGCTAACCGCTATTATTTCAACAAAAGGAGCTGAAATTCAAAGTTTGCGTTCGGACGATGGCAAAGAATATAACTGGCAAGGCACTCCTCCTTATTGGCAAGGACGTGGCCCTATACTTTTCCCTGCTACAGGTGCGCCATGGAACGAAATTTATTTTTACAACGGCAAATCGTATTATATGCCTAAGCATGGCTTTGTGAAAGAACAGAATTTTTCTGTTACCTCACATAGTGAGAACGAGCTTGTTTTGGAGTATTGCCCTAATGAAGAGACACAAACTTTTTATCCTTTTGATTATTTAGTACGCATTATCTTTACTATTTCAGCGGGTTTACTGCGTGCTGTCTTTGAGGTGGAAAACAAAGCTCAATCAACTCTCTTTTTCCAAATGGGTGGTCATCCTGCACTTGTAGTGCCAGATTTTGATAAGGATAGAGCGGTTAATGGTTATGTAAGACTTAAAAGCTCAAAAGAAACATCAGAATTAAGTGTTGTTCGGGCACGCGAGCAAGGATGTATTCAGCCAGGGCGTTTTTCTGTGCCAAAAGCTGAAAACGGATTAGTGCCGCTTTGTGTTGACACTTTTGCTAACGAAGCATTAATCTTCGATAACCATCAAGTACAAGCGATAGAATTATTAGATTTGAAAGAAAATCTTGTAGCTTCTGTCCAGAGCGATGCTCCTTGCTGGCTCATTTGGCAGATGCAGGGGGTAAATAGTCCTTTTGTTTGTTTTGAACCTTGGTATGGTTTGCCAGATAATGAGGGTGAGAGCCGCGAACTAAAAGATCGTCCCTATGTACAACAAGTAGCAGGCGGTAGCACTTGGAAAGGTGGATTTACCATAAAAGTTTTTTAGTCCTTATATATGAAGCAATTCAAACGTACACTTGTTACCGCCGCATTGCCTTATGCAAACGGCGGTGTACATATTGGCCACCTTGCAGGAGTTTATGTACCTGCCGATATTTATGTGCGTTATCTTAGGTTGCAAGGAAAACCTGTTCTATTTGTTTGTGGAAGCGATGAACACGGTGTTCCCATTACCATTCGTGCACGCCGTGAGGGTATCACCCCGCAGCAGGTGGTAGACCGATACCATAATATAATAAAGGAGTCGTTTGCTGACTTTGGTATTTCTTTTGATATATATAGCCGCACAACCAGTGAAACACACCGTAAAACCGCTTCGGAATTTTTTCGCACCTTATACGATAAGGGAGCGTTTGTGGAGCAAACCAGCGAGCAATACTATGATGAAGAGGCAAAGACTTTCCTAGCCGATCGTTATATCACGGGCGAATGCCCGCACTGCCACAATCCGAAAGCTTATGGCGACCAGTGTGAGAAGTGTGGACGCGACCTTTCTCCTACCGAACTGATAAATCCCGAGAGTGCTATAAGTGGTAGCCGCCCTGTGATGAAGCAAACGAAACATTGGTTTTTACCGCTGGATAAGCACCAGGAGTGGCTTTCGGAATGGATACTTCAAGAGCATAAAGAGTGGCGCAGTAATGTCTATGGGCAATGTAAGTCGTGGCTTGATATGGAACTGCGTCCGCGTGCTGTGACGCGCGACTTGAATTGGGGTATCCCCGTTCCTGTGGAGGGCGCGGAAGGCAAGGTTCTCTATGTTTGGTTCGACGCACCTATCGGATATATCAGCAATACGCGCGAACTCCTCCCCGACACGTGGCAAACGTGGTGGAAATCACCCGACACACGTCTTGTTCATTTCATAGGAAAAGACAACATTGTGTTCCATTGTATAGTCTTTCCTGCAATGCTTCAAGCCGAGGGGAGTTACATTCTTCCCGACAATGTTCCCGCAAACGAATTTCTGAATTTAGAAGACGATAAAATAAGTACTTCGCGCGGATGGGCTGTGTGGCTTGATGAATACTTGAAGGAGTTGCCTGGTAAGCAGGATGTGTTACGTTATGTGCTTACAGCTAATGCTCCCGAAACGAAAGATAACAACTTCACTTGGAAAGATTTTCAAGCACGCAATAATAACGAACTGGTGGCTGTTTATGGCAATTTTGTCAATCGCGCCTTGGTGCTTACACACAAATACTACAACGGCTTTGTACCTGAATTAGGAGAACTTACTGATGCCGATTGTGCTGTAATCTCCGAATTTCAGGGTGTTAAGGCCGAAGTAGAACGTTTGTTAGAAGCTTTCCGTTTCCGTGATGCCCAGAAAGAGGCAATGAACTTAGCACGCATAGGCAATAAATACCTTGCCGATAGTGAGCCTTGGAAAGTAGTGAAGACAGATCCCGAACGAGTGAAGACTATTCTCAACCTCTCCTTGCAACTCGTTGCCAATCTCAGTATAGTTTTTGAGCCTTTCCTGCCTTTCTCCTCAGCGCGCCTTCGCCAGATGCTCGGTTTAGAAAAAGCCGAGTGGAATCGCCTTGGGGCCACCGATATACTCCTTGCAGGCACAAAACTTGAAAAGCCTGAACTGCTCTTTGAAAAGATTGAAGACAGCGTGGTGGAACAACAAGTGCAGAAACTCCTTGATATGAAAGCCAAGAACGAAGCTGCAGTTTGGAAGCCCCAACCCGTGAAGAAAAATATAAATTTTGACGACTTTGAGAAACTGGATATT
Organism: uncultured Prevotellaceae bacterium; assembly: GCA_937877625.1. Taxonomy (GTDB): domain Bacteria; phylum Bacteroidota; class Bacteroidia; order Bacteroidales; family Bacteroidaceae; genus Alloprevotella. The sequence goes on along the minus strand of CALFJG010000072.1, from coordinate 124,478 downwards.
CGTACCGCTGTGGTCACCGCTTGTGAAAAAGTGAAAAAGGCCGACAAACTGCTTTGTTTTACGCTCAACGATGGTACAGATACGCCCAGAACAATAGTAAGTGGCATAGCCGAGCATTATAAACCTGAGGAGTTGTTAGGTACGACGGTTTGTTTTATAGCCAATCTACCACCTCGCAAGTTGCGAGGCATTGAGAGCCAAGGTATGATACTCTCTGCTTGTGCCCCTGATGGTAGTTTAAGTGTAATTAGTCCTCAAAAACCTACTCCTCCAGGTAGTTCTGTCCAATAAGTGTAATATAAAGTTGAAACTAAGGCGGAACGTGTTCCTTTTTTTTGCCTTGGTGAGAAATCGTTGGGTTTACATTAAACGAAAGTAGAACTCTAAACTTCTTCTTTCTCTTTAATCTCTTATGGCTATGAAAAAGAAATTTCTTCTTTTCTCGTTGTTACTTCTTCCTTTTGCAGCCTATGCTGTGCTAAAGGAGCGCGATTTGCAAACTACGCTCAAGGTGCTTCGTATAGAGTTGCAAAAGGCTTATGAAGATCAACAAGTTTTCATCAAGCGGCTTGAGTCAATGAACGCTGTGCAACACCAAGAGTTGCTGAATATTATGGAGCGTTCCAGTCAGATATCCTTGATGCTTTATAGCCAAAAGCAGAATTACACATTTGACCTTACTTTTGCTTGTGGCCAAGCCACCGAACTCTATCGTGAGTTTAACAAGAAACGTGTTCCCTATGACCGCATATTAACGCGCATTGACACGGAGGTGAAGCGCTACGAAGGGCTTATTGCTACACTCAAGGGTCTTCCGCCAGCTATGGAGCAAGACAGCCAGACGGTGATACAAGTTATTGATTCTCTTCTACCAATAGACAGTTTGACTGCGGCTATGCCTCAAACTGAAAGCGCAGCTCCGAGCAACAATGGTTTGCTAAACGTAGTGTTACCCGCAAAGCCTTCTGCCTTAAAGCTTAACAACCAAAATGCCGCCGCTCAGGAGCAATCGCGCCACCCGTTGCAACTCTCCGAACAAGGCATTAAAGACCGTGCCGAGTGTGTGCGTTTTGCCGAGGCTTTGTTGCAGAATATAACGGCTATGCGTGATAAAGTGGAGCAAGATAATCAGCACTATAAGGAAATATCCAAGAGTCTGAAGGATCTTTACGACTACGCAAACTTACGCTATCACGAAATCCAACAAAACATTTTTAAGAACGGTGAGCAGTCTTTCTTTACCACATTGATGCAACTGCCGCAAGCTATTAAGCGTGCCGAGCAGGACGTGGATGATAAATACAGTGATAAAGATTATCGTGAAGCCCATTCTGAGTGGCGCGGACCAGTGGTTTACGGCTTTGGCTTGTTTATCCTTTTCTATTTGTTTGTGGCTACGGTATTGAGCAACCTTATTGTACGTCCCTTGTTGCGCTATGTACCTATGTTTAAGAGGAATTTCTATACCTCTCGTAAGGGTGCCTTTATAGTCAGTACTGGGGTGCTTATTTTTGCTTTAAGTATTGGTGTGGCCTCACAGTTTATGTACCACGACTTCTTAGAGATGGCCACGGGTTTGTTGGTAGAATTTGCCTGGATGTTGTTAGCCATCAGTGTGTCGTTGCTTATCCGTTTTGATAGTTCGCAAATAGGTAGTGGTTATCGCATATATATGCCGATAATTCTGATGGGGCTTATTGTGATAACTTTCCGTATCATCTTTATTCCCAACTATCTTGTATCGTTGCTCTTCCCGCCCATCTTATTATGCTTTACTGTTTGGCAGTGGTTTGTGATACGCAAGCACAATCGGAACATACCTCGCTTTGATATATTCTACACTTGGATCTCGCTCTTAGTAATGGCTATTTCGTGTGTACTGGCGTGGGCAGGCTATGTATTGTTCTCTGTGCAGGTGTTGATATGGTGGATTTTCCAACTGACAGCCATTCAAACGATAACGTGTGTGTTTGATCTTCTTCAAATGTACTATCGCGGTCGTATCAAACGCAGATTGAAAGAATATCGCAAACGCCACAAAGCACTTTATGTGGCTCAAAAAGGAAAAATTGTCACGGTGTCGTGGTGGTTTGACTTTGTACATGAGGCTTTAGTTCCCGTGGCGGGGGTATTGAGTGTGCTTTATTGCATTTATCTGGCCAGCGATGTTTTTGACCTAACCGATAGTTGTATGCACGCGTTTTTCTATCCTTTCTTAAATATAGAAGGCACGATTTCCCTCTCGCTTTTCAAGTTAGTGATAGTAGTAGCCGCTTTCTTTGTGTTCCGCTATTTACTTAATTTGACGAAGGCTATTTATCGTCATATTCGTCTGCGCAATGCCATAATTAAGAATGGAGGAAAGTTGGTGCGTACCAATGAAATCAATCTCACATTGGTAAACAACGTGATAAGTATTCTTGTTTGGGGCATTTATCTCATCGCTGCCACGATGTTGCTCAATATACCTAAGTCGGGCATCAGTATTATCACAGCAGGCTTGGCCACAGGTATTGGTTTTGCGATGAAGGACCTCTTAAACAACTTCTTCTATGGCGTGAGCCTAATGGCTGGGCGTATTCGTGTGGGCGACTATATAGAGTGCGACGGCGTGCAGGGAAAAGTGGACAGTATTACCTACCAGAGTACACAAATCATTACGCTTGATGGTGCTGTGATGGCTATACTGAACAGCAGCTTGTTTGGTAAGAATTTCAAAAACCTCACGCGTAACCATAGTTATGAACTGGTGAAGATACCTGTTGGTGTGGCCTATGGAACGAACATCGGCACTGTGCGCAACCTATTGCAAGAAGCGTTGAAACAACTTCAGCGCACCGACCAGTTTGGTCGTCAGGTAATCAATGAAGAAAAGGGCATTAGTGTTTTGTTCAACGATTTCGGTGAGAGTCAAGTGGATCTTTTCGTGGCCTATTGGGTTTTGGTAGGCGAGAAAATAGTCGTTACCTACAAAGCTAAGGAAATTATTTACGACACGCTCAACGAGCATCACATAGAAATCCCATTTCCACAGCGAGATGTGTATATTAAAAAGGCTTAGGGGCTCGCAACAAACAATAGAGAATAGTATCCCATTGCCTTTAACTCTCTTTTTCCTTTTATGAAACGAATAACAATAGCTATTGACGGGCATAGTTCTTGTGGAAAGAGTACTATGGCCAAACGGTTGGCTCGTGCTTTAGGCTACATTTACATTGATACCGGTGCTATGTATCGTGCGGTGACGTTATTCGCATTGCGCCAGACGTTGTTGCCTGATGGACATTTTGATTTTCCTCGGCTTCAAGCCTTGATGCCCGAAGTTAAAGTGTCGTTTTGCTTAGATGAAGCGACGGGTATCCCATTGACGATGCTTGGCGATGAAGTGGTGGAAGGGGCTATACGCCGTATGGATGTTTCGCAGCGTGTGAGCGAGATAGCTGCGCAGGGCTTTGTGCGCGATGCTATGACGACTCAGCAACGCGCGATGGGAGCAAACGGTGGTGTGGTGATGGACGGACGCGATATAGGTACGTGTGTGTTCCCTGATGCAGAACTAAAAATTTTTGTCACCGCGACACCCGAGGTGCGTGCGCAGCGACGTTTTGATGAGATGAAAGCCAAAGGCGAGGTGGCTGACTATGAGGCAATCCTACAAAATGTGCAAGAGCGCGACTATGCTGATTCCCACCGCGAGATAGCTCCTTTGCGTCGTGCCGACGACGCGATTTTACTTGACAATAGCCATCTTACCCTTGCCGAACAAGATGCTTGGCTATTAGCAAAAGCGATAGAAATCATTGGGGCTAAGTCTTTTTTTTGATGAGCGGTTTCTGTCGGAATGTACGTTTACTCCATACTGCTACGTCACGTCCTCAGCGATGTGGCGTTTACCGTCAAACGTAAGGAGGTCTTCGCGTCGATATTTATAGGAAGCGTAAGATAGCGAGGAGTCGGGGTCAAAGCAGTTGCTTTCCACATCAAAAAGCCCGAGCATTAGCTCATAGAGCAGGTCGTTAGTGAAATAGCGCATTTTGTTTTGCTTGAGAGCTTCTGCACGCTTGTCGTGGTGAGCGAGGAAGGCATCGCTAAGCCATACGAAGAGCGGTATTCTTACATGCTCAAAGCCGGTGGAATGTGGGGTGCGGCGGCGTGTGGGGTCGGTGGCGTGGTCGGAGGAATATACCATTGCGCTAAGCCCTAAGTGGTCGCGGCAATAAGTGTAGGCTTCGCAGAGAAACTCATCGGTGTAGCGCAGCGAATTTTCGTAAGCGAGTACGCTGTCAAGCGTTTCACCAGGCTTCCCCCAATGCGTGTGTGTGTCGTTGGGGTAGCGGTTTTGAAAATTAAAGTGGCTTCCTTTTAAGTGGAGTATTAACAGATTGCTCTCCTCAGGGTTTAGCTCAGAGAGGAAAGGTAGTAACGACTTATCGAATTGTATGACTCCCGTGCGTTGTTTAGTCCATTCGGCAGTGTCGCTTGTTTGTGCTATTATAGACACAGCGGTGTCAAACACACCCAAATGCCCTTGGTTGCTGTACCAATGCACACGATAACCCAACGCGTGCGCCACATCAATAATACTGCACGAATCTTCCCATTTCTTGTTGTTGTATTGATTCTTTTCTGTAAGTGCTTTTTCTAACACTTGCACCGTGTGCATCGTAGAACTATAGGCGTTTGGAAAGAGTATAGTATGTGTGGTGTCTGTGGCCATTTGGCGCATCCAAGGCGTAGTGTCGTGGTGGTAGGCGGTGAAGGCACTCATATAGTCGCGCGAGGCCGATTCGCCAATGACTAATAATATAGTGTGTGGCTTATCATAGGTTTTGCCTAAGGGTTTTATTGAGAGACGTGCCGTGCGTGCTTTTAAGCCCGAAATATAGCGTTTACCGAGCGAGAGATAAGTTTTTACATCGCTTCGCAGGGTGGGTAGGCCTGCGCGATAGGCAAAGCCGTGGCGAGGATTAAAGAGGTAGTAGCCGATGGAAAAGGCATAGACTACAGAAAATCCTATCTTTGCATAGAGAGGAATGTCAATAAGCGGCGGCAATAGTGGCGTTTCCAATGAAAGAGTGAGCCATAAACAGCCGATGAGCGTCAAAAACAAGCCGAACAAGGTAGCCGCTGTCACCCACCAACGAAAAGAGCGAAGATATTCTATAATTTCGTTCAGATATGTTTCGTGGATGAGCAACATCGTTTGTTCGTCCACACAATGGCCATAGATAGCGAAGTACACCCACAGAAACAACACAGGCACTAACGCTATAAACTCCACCACAGAAAGCACAAGCAGAAGCGGTTTCCAGAGTGTGGCGAGCAAGGAGAGCGAGGTAAACAAGCCGATGAGATATATTCCGAGCGTAGTGTCGGCAAAGTTTTCGTAGTCGGGCGAGGTGCGGCGATGCGTGAGGTGGTAGAGTAGGGGATAGGTAAACATCCACCCCGTCCCGACGATTATAGGCATTACCACATATCCGCCTATTGCTATAGGCAACATCGCTGCCAACGTAGCAAAAAAGATCCGCCGTGTCTGTTGTCCTCGTGCTGAGCCCGACATTCCTCGATTGCAGCAAAAATATATGCAGTAGGCGAGGGAGAGTATGAGGATAAACATCGTGTTTCTTGTGATTGTTAGTAGTTAAGACCTTCTATACCTTCAAATTGAGCAATCTTTGTGCGGCTCAATTCGGGGATAGGCACGCTCTGTCCGTTTTTGCGGTCAACACATACCATCACCGTGCGACACCGGCACAACACCTCGTTTGTGCCGGTACGTACCGCTTGTTGTTCAAGTGTGAAACTCTTATGGCCAAGATGTATCACCGCCGTTTCCACACTGACATCATCGCCATAGTGTACAGGTGCAAAGAAGTCCACTTTTATACTGACTACCACGGGCACCACATCGTATTCAAAAACCTCGTGTCCAAGTACATGGCTCAAATACTCCTGCTTGCCTAAATCGTAGTAGGCGAAGTAGGCATTGTTGTTTACGTGGCCGAAGCGATCTACGTCGCTAAAACGTATTTGAATGGGCAGGCGGTGGTGAAAAACGATGTTTTCCTCTTTTGCTTCCATATTTTTTGCGTGCAAAAATACTATCTTTGCAGCCACAGAAAGCCCGTTTTGCTAAAAAAAGTCCTTTTATGCTTTCTTTCCCCCAATCAATGATACGTTATCGCGCCGCGCGCATACCGATGGTTCGTATCGCTTTGCTCGGTGTGGGGCAGCGTGGAACGAAGACGCTGGAACGCTATGGAGTTATTCGCGGTGCCGAGGTACGCATTCTCGCCGACACCAACGAAGACAACCTTCAGCGTGCCGCCGACCTCCTGGTGCGTAGTGGTCGTCCACGCCCCGAACTGCTCTGCGGCGAGGAAGCCTGGCGCGAGGCTGTGGCACACACCGATATAGACCTTGTATATATCTGTACACCCTGGCACACACACACCGCAATGGCTTGCGAAGCGATGTTGTGCGGAAAACACGTCTGTGTGGAAGTGCCTGCCGCTACAACACTTGAGGAGTGTTGGCAACTGGTTGACACCGCCGAGCAAACACGGCGGCATCTCTTTATGGCCGAGAATTGTTGTTATGACAACTTTGCCCTTGCCACGCTTGAGATGCATCGCCAAGGGCTTTTCGGAGAACTCACACACGTGGAGGGTGCTTACATTCACGACTTGCTTCCTTCAGCCGCCAACGGCGACAATTGGATGCTCCGTAGCATAGCCACACACGGCGGAAATGCCTATCCCACACACGGCATGGGGCCAATAGGCTTATTGCTCGGGCTGCATCGGGGCGACCGCTTAGAGAGTTTGACATCAATGACTTCGCGAACAATTGTGACAGACGCAAATATGCCACACGGCGGCATAAATACCACCCTCCTTCGCACACATCGCGGCATCACTATTCTGCAACAACTCGACACCACAACACCGCGCCCCTACAGTCGAATACAAACCATTTGCGGTACACAAGGTTACGCGCAAAAGTATCCGTTGCCCACTCTTCTAACTAAGACGATGGATGAGCCACTTACCGCCGATGCCGCCCTGAAATACGCCGAAAAATATAACGCGGTGAACCCCGCCATACACTACTGGAAAGAAGGCCACGACATTGGTGTTCCCAACGAGATGAACTACGCAATGGACTGTCGGCTTATCCACTGTTTGCATTATGGCTTGCCGCTCGATATTGACGTGTACGATGCAGCAGAATGGAGTTGTATAGCCCCGCTGTCGGCCATTAGTGCTCGTGGCAATGGGAGGCCAGTAGATATTCCCGACTTTACACGTGGACGCTGGCACGCTGCCGAGGCGCACAAATTTTTTCAATAGAAAAGCGTAATAAATCAAAACAATTTCCACGAACGACAATAGCTTTTTTGTAAGTTTACTACCAAGAACGTTCGGTTATATACAGACATCCGTGGTTATGCGCAGATTGGCAAAAATACTCCTACTCGCTATAGTTGTCCTGCTTCCAAAGGATACGTTTGCACAAAGTGATGTGGAACGTTTCTTTGTGGCGATGCCCGATAGTCTGTTGCCGATACTCCCACGTGCGCAACGCAACGAGTTGGTGATGCTCTCACGTGGTGGCGTAGAGGCCGTGGTGGAAAATCTGTTTGGAGAAACCGCCCGCCTCACCTTTCGCTCTGCCAACCGTATCAGCGTAGAACCCACCAGGAGCAGTCGTTTTGAAATCTGTAGCCTTCCCACCGATTCGCAAACGCTTTTCCTATCTATCTATACCTTAAGTCAGCCCGTCCCCCACAGCCGTCTGGCAGTGTATGATGCCGAGGGGACGGAGGTAAAAGGTGTCTTCGCCGTACCCGACCTACACGAGTTTCTCACTGCCCCCGATAGCACCATCTATCTCCAGCGCCGTTATTGGGCAGAGCGATTACTTCCGCTTCATATAGAAGCCCAGTTTGAAGACGACCCCCTGCCGACCCTACGTATGGAAGTTCGCACCAACGGCCTCAGCCTGGAGGAACGCAATGATGTGCAAACGGCCTTTCGTAGCGTTAGGCGACGATGGACGAACGGAGTTTGGAAATAAGTGATTTGATGGCGGCAAAACATAAGGGTGTGTCAAAATAGGCACACCCTCTTTTTTAGAAAAAATGTCGGGCATCGAATCTTTTTTCTTTCTGTTGCACGTTTTAGCAGACAGCAATAAATGTTTTATGTACCCTGAGATTTTTTTTCGGAGCGCACCGGAAAAAATTTTCAAGCCGTCCGGAAAAAATTTCAAAGCACTCGAAAAAAATTTCGAGTGCCTTGAAGAAAATTTTCAAGCCGTCCGGAAAATTTTTTCAAGCCGCCTGAAAAAAAATTTCAAGCCGCCCCGGAAAAAATTTTCAAGCCGCCCGGAAAATTTCAAGCCGTCCGGAAAATCCTTAAGCTTCTCGACGATAAGCAACGAGAGTGTGCCTATTTTGACACACCCCTTATGTTTTTTCTTTCTCACCAGCAAGGAAGAAAAAGGTTTATCCTTAGATTTTCAAGTTCGCGCCAACGGCTTGTTAAAATCGTGTAAAAAACGTTCAAAAGTTGTAGTATCCTTTATTTTATAGTATTTTCGCGGCGAAAAGTCCTGCTTTGGGAAACAGATGAAATCTGCGTAGCAAAACAAAAACAAACTAAATGGCAGAAGAAACAGCAGTATTGCGCTCGGCAGTAAATTATACCGAAGAAAATATCCGCCACCTTGACGACATGGAGCACGTACGCACCCGCGCTGGTATGTATATCGGACGCTTAGGCGACGGTGCGCACGCTGAAGATGGCATCTACGTGCTCCTAAAAGAAACGATAGACAATAGCATAGACGAGTTCAACGAGGGATTCGGCAAGCGTATTGAAGTAAGTATAGAAGAAGGCTTACGCGCTACCGTGCGCGATTTTGGACGCGGCATCCCTCTCGGCAAATTGGTAGATGTGGTTTCACAACTCAACACTGGTGGAAAGTTCGACAACGACAACTACACCGCCAGTGTAGGACTAAACGGCGTGGGGCTCAAGGCCGTCAATGCGCTCTCGGCATCGTTCACCGCGCGTACCCACCGCGAGGGCTTATTTCGCGAAGTACAATTCGAGCGCGGCAAATTAGTGAACGACACGGAGGGACAGACCCAAGAGGAAGACGGCACGCTTATAGCCTTTACGCCCGATGATACACTCTTCCAGCATTATCGTTTTCGCGAAGAGTTTGTAGCGAGTATGCTACGCAATTACACGTATCTCAACACCGGACTAAGCATCTACCATGACGGGCGGCGCATAGTGAGCCGCAACGGACTGAAAGACCTGCTCACCGACAATATGACCTCGCCTGGACTCTACGACATCGTACATTTGAAAGGCGACGGCATAGAAATAGCTTTCACACACACAGGGCAGTACGGCGAGGAATACTATTCTTTCGTCAACGGCCAGCACACGACACAAGGCGGTACGCATCAAAGTGCGTTCAAAGAACATATCGCCCGTACCATCAAAGAACACTTCGGTAAAAATTTCGAGCCCATAGACGTGCGTAACGGACTTGTAGCCGCTATTGCTATCCGCGTGATAGAACCTATGTTTGAAAGCCAAACAAAGATAAAACTCGGCTCGCTTACGATGGCTCCCGACAAAGACAAAAACGGCAAGCCGTTCCAACTGAGCGGAGTGAGTGTGAATAAGTTTGTGGGCGACTTTATTAAGAGCCAGGTAGATAATTACCTGCATAGGCACACCGATGTGAGCGAGGTGGTGCTACAAAAAATTGTGGACAGCGAAAAGGAAAGGAAAGCCATTGCCGGTGTGACGAAGTTGGCACGCGAGCGAGCCAAGAAAGCCAACCTCCATAACCGCAAACTGCGCGACTGCCGGGTACACTACAACGATGCTGCACCCAAACTCAAAAAAGGCGAGGAATTAACCGAAGAAAACGACCCGCGCACAGAGAGTAGCATATTCATCACCGAGGGCGACTCCGCCAGTGGTAGCATCACAAAAAGCCGCGATGTGAACACACAAGCCGTGTTCTCCCTGCGAGGCAAACCGCTCAACTGCTTTGGGTTGACAAAAAAGGTGGTGTACGAAAACGAGGAGTTCAACCTCCTACAAGCCGCCCTCAATATCGAAGACGGGCTTGACGGCTTGCGATACAACAAAGTCATCGTGGCTACCGATGCCGATGTCGATGGTATGCACATACGCCTGCTGATGATTACGTTCTTCCTACAGTTCTTCCCCGACCTCATCAAAAAAGGACACCTCTATATCCTCCAAACACCGCTCTTCCGGGTGCGTAACAAGAAGAAAGGTGCCAAAGGCAGCGGGGCGAAGCGCGTGGAGTACGAAACAGCCTATTGCTACAACGAAGAGGAACGCCTTGCCGCTATTGAACGCCTCGGCCCCGACCCAGAGATTACACGTTTCAAAGGACTGGGCGAGATTTCTCCCGATGAGTTCCGTGGCTTCATAGGTCAGGATATGCGCTTAGAGCAAGTGACGCTACATAAGAGCGATCAGCCAGGCGAACTGATGGCTTACTATATGGGTAAAAACACAATGGATCGCCAACAGTTTATCATCAAGAACCTTCGTGTAGAAGAAGACCTTGCAGAAGAAGAGGCTGTTTAACAAAACGGGTTTGTTTAGAGTAGAGATACGTTCTTGCGACAAAGAACCTCATTCCCTATAGAACCTTTTGCCAGGATTGCACACAACGCTTTCTCAACTTATTTCTTTTTATGAGTCATTGAAGATGCCATGAAGATAGCCGTTTTCCCAGGATCGTTCGACCCTTTCACCATAGGCCACGCAAGTATTGTGGCGCGCGCTCTGCCTTTGTTTGACAAAGTGGTTGTTGGTGTGGGTGTCAACGAAAGTAAGCGCCCGCTCTATCCCACCGAGGCACGTGTAAAGTTTATCCGCGAACTATATAAAGGCGAAGCGCGCATACAAGTGGAGAGCTACGACGACCTTACGATAGACCTTGCACGGCGTGTAGGTGCCGGCTTTATCGTTCGCGGCCTGCGCAGTGTAAAAGACTTTGAATACGAGCGCGACGTGGCAGCAATGAATAAACGCCTCGGCGGAGTAGAAACCGTGCTACTCCTCACCGAACCGCAGCACGCAGCCATCAGCAGCAGTGTGGTGCGAGAACTGATAAAATACGGGCGCGATGTAAGCGATTTTTTGCCAAAAACAGCAAAATAGTACCAGCCTTAACTACATAAAATCCCTCTAACTTTTTAGACCCCTTTTATGACTACAACGTCTCTGAAAAAAACATTTCTTCTTTTGCTCTTGGTTCTAACCCTCCCCTTGAGCACCTTAGCACAGCGCGTAGGCAGCTTTGATTTTGATAGTGAGCAGATGCGCAAACTACAATTGGCTGTGTTGGCTATCTCAAACTTCTATGTTGACTCCGTAAACGATGCCAACCTTGTGGAAAACGCCATTGAGGGCATTCTTGAAGAACTTGATCCTCACAGCAGTTACAGCAATGCCGAGGAAACACGCCGTCTCAACGAACCTTTGCAAGGTGGCTTTGGAGGTATCGGTGTACAGTTCAATGTCCTCGACGATACGCTCGTGGTGATTGCTGCCACAAAAGGCGGTCCGAGCGAAAAGGCAGGCATAGAACCAGGCGATCGTATCATTAGCGTAGATGGTGAACCAATAGCCGGCGTGAAGATGCCACGCGACACTATTATGAAACGTCTGCGTGGCGACGAAGGAACACGCGTACGCCTCGGATTGGTACGCAGAGGAGTGAAAAAGCCTTGGTACGTCACGCTTGTGCGCGACAAAATTCCTGTACCTACGCTTGATGCATACTATATGATAGAACCTGGTATCGGATATATCCACCTGGAACGCTTCGGCGCAAATACCGGCGAGGAAATCCGAAAGGCATTGAAGGACTTGCAGTCGCAGGGTATGACCGACTTGTTGCTCGACCTCGAACAAAACGGCGGCGGCTATCTTGATGCTGCCGTTGATGTAGCGAGCGAATTTTTAGATGCAGGACAGTTGGTGGTATATACCGAAGGCCGCACGGTGGCTCGCCACAACTATACCACAGGCCCCGGCGGATTAATGCGCTCGGGAAGGCTTGTGGTACTCGTAGATGAGTACACCGCCTCCGCCTCAGAAATAGTTAGCGGCGCACTGCAAGACTACGACCGTGCTACTATTGTAGGACGCCGCACGTTTGGAAAAGGACTGGTGCAACGCCCCCTTCCACTCAACGATGGCTCTATGATACGCCTCACCGTAGCACACTACTATACACCAACAGGACGTTGTATCCAGAAACCCTATGTGGAAGGTCAGAAAGAAGACTATGACCACGATGTAGAAAACCGATACAACAACGGCGAGCTGTCGTCATTAGATAGCATCCACTTAGACAGCACACTCGTTTATCACACACTCATTGAAGGACGCACCGTCTACGGTGGTGGAGGCATTATGCCCGACGTGTTTGTGCCGCTCGATACAACAAAAGTAACAAAGTTTTTTAGTCGGATGCGACGTACCGATATTCTTTCGCAAAACGTGCTTCGCTACACAATGAACAACCGCAACCTGCTTTTGGCACGCTACCCCACGTTCAGCGATTTTGAGACAAACTTCGTCGTTCCGCAAAGCCTTATCGATACTATCATTGCTGCTGCAAAAGAGAAAGGCATAGAACCCGAAGACAAAAATGAACTACAGGCTACGATGGACGACTTAAAATTCTCCCTCAAAGCACAAACAGCCTACAACTTATGGGATCGCAGCGAATACTTCCGCTTCGTCAACAGTCGGAGCGATATCGTACAGCGCGGCTTGCAATTACTCAAACAATGAATAGAGAATTATAGAGGATCCCCTAAACCTTAACCCTTTTTACTATGAAAACGATTTTGAAAACATTTTGCAGTCTGTTGCTTGCCTTGCTTCCGTTCTTTGCCGTGCAAGCGCAGACACCGGTGCCGTCAGTAAATGCGCCCCTCGTTATTGCCAGCGATGCCTCGCGTAGCATTTCGTTTGCCGAGCAAACACTGAAGATTGGGGCTTTCGGTGCCGACTACACGGCTACTACGGATGCCACATGGGTGACAGCCCAAAAAGTGGCTGATGGTGTGCTACTTTCTTTCTCACGAAACGACGGCGAGGAGCGCACGGCCAATCTTTCTATTGAAAGTAATAGCGAAACAAAGACGATAGCCTTGACGCAACTTGCCACTCCTTTTACCGCTATCGCCAGCGGACAAATAACAGTGCAATCAGCCTATGCTTCATCATCGGAGAGTAGTAGAGAGAATACGCCAATAACCAATGCGCTTGATGGTAATACCAGCACATACTATCATAGCACCTGGAGCAGTTCTACCACGTTTCCTGTGACGCTAACATTCAACTTTGCCGAGCCACAGCATCTTGATCGTATTCTTATTTTGCCACGAGGCAACGGCACGGGCGTTTTTAAGAGTATCACAGTAAGCACCAGCACGAACGGTACGACTTACTCAGAAAACGGCTCTGCAAATTATGAAAACGATGATGCGCAGAAGACATATAGCCTCGGTAGCGGCGGTGTGGACAATGTGAAGTCCGTGCGTATTAGTGTCACAGCAGGTTATCAGAGTTATATTTCTGCCGCCGAGATTCAGTTTATGGACGATAGCGGTTCTTCGTCGGGAGGTTTTGAACTCTTTGCCGACGACCTCTATACCGTACTTCGTACAGACGTAACGCAGGCTGATATTGACGCAGTGGAAAATCCGCTGGCTAAACAACTGGCACAAGATATTTTTGATGGCACATACAGTACAGCATATCGTGTGGGAACGTATGAGGCTTACCGACCTATCGTAAATCTGCAAGCCGAACTGAAGACATCGGCTTACTATGATTCGCACGAAAATCCCACGGGTATATACTTTGCAGCAGGCGAAAAGGCGGCGATTGTAGCCAGTGGGATAGGTAGCAGTAGTGTACAACTTGAAGTATATAACTTAGCACTTGACGGTATAGGAGCCGATTCGAAGTACACGCTCCACGATGGACTCAACGTTATCAATACTACCAATCGCGGCACAAGTTACGTGCTCTACTATCGTACCGATTATGCCACTTCTGAGCCTGTGAAGCTCCACTTCCTTTACGGCACACAAAATGGCTATTTCAATCTTGACACCGATGATAATGTACATTGGAAAAAACTGCTTGCCGAAGCCAAGGCCGAGGTGATGGACATCATTACACCGCGCGTCCATGTGGTAGCCCCGCTCTATGCACTCAAAGCGCAGTGTCCGGCTCGCGGTGTCGAATTGGCACAGAAATTAGACAGCGTAGTGTGGCGAGAGTGGGAATTAATGGGCTTGTTCCGCCACAATCGCGCACCGAAAAATCATCAGTTTGTGCGGCCTGTGGTATCAGGACTCTTTGCCAATAGCGAAGGTTCTAATTGCGCTTGGGGATCGTTCGGCGGCTGGGTGACACCTATCAACCTGGAGTCCTGGGGCTTAGCCCACGAATTAGGTCACAACAACCAGCTTGCTGCTTTCCGCTGGGTGGGAATGACCGAGGTAACTAACAATATCTATTCCGCTTGGGTGCAATACAAACTGCCTTGGTCGCAACTCCGTTTGGAGGACGAGCGTATAAACTGTATTATAGGAAGCGTACGCGGCGGACGTATGCAAAACTTCCTCAATATGGACGTGGTGAACAATGCTGGAGCTGACTACTATTGGCAAACAGAAACGGAGTATGGCAGTACAACGATTGACCACTTTGTGTGCCTCGTTCCTCTTTGGCAAATGGTGCTCTACACAATGGCGGCTGATAAAGCCTACAATGCTTTCCCCGATTTCTTTGAAAAAATACGTACCACAGCATCGCTCACTTCTGCTTCCGATGCTAACAAGCGTATGAACTTCTTGAAAGAAATCTGCAATACTTCAGGACTTAATTTCTTCCCATTCTTTGAGAAAGCAGGTATGCTAAAGGTGATGAACAACGTAGCGATTGACGACTATACAAGTGGCTATCTCACTATTACGCGTAGTATGATCAATTCTGCCAGAAACCTAATAAATAACAAAGGATATACTGCCGTGCCTGCCGAGTTGGTATATATGAATGCCTATAATATGCATATCTTCCGAGACAATGTGAAGCTTGACGCTCTTATTCCTGCTAACACTGGCTGCACGCGTACCTCGCTCAACGGACATACCGTTGTTAAAGTAGATAACTACGTGTGGCAAGGAGCTGTGGGCTATGAAACGTACGATGCAGAAGGCAACCTGCTTCACGCCACAATATATGGATTAGGCGATACTCAAGGCTCTGATCGCTATACTTATGCTATTTGGAAGACCTCGTCGGAAAGCACTTCACCCGCCTATATTATGGCGGTGGGCTGCGATGGTACGCGCGTGAAATGCTATGAACCTTAATCAGTCCTTTTTAATACCATTGTCATTATGAAACGCAATATATCTTTTTTGTTTTTTCTTTTGCTCGGCATAGTCGTAGCTTTTGCCGAGGATATTTCTTCGCTTAGCGAAATAAGTGCCACACAGTCCTATTATATTCGTCAAGGTTCAAAGGGCTATCTCTATGCAAAAGATGGAAAGGCTTGTACTGATGCTCGTACGGTAGCAACTGCCGATGAGAGCCACAAATGGGGCGTGGTATATAGCGAGACTCTCGGGGCTTATTTTCTTTATAACCTCTCAGATAGCACTTTCCTCTCCACAGCGGAGGGTGTTTGCCCGCTTGTTGAAGCTGCTACACCCATCTTTCTTTCTCCTGCTGCCGAACCTGCTACTTGGTACGCCTATACAAGTGGCGGAGTAATAGGACTTAGCGGGAGTAGTAGTGGGAGTATATTGGTGCAGGGCGAGAGTGCCTCTCAGCCCGATGCACTTTCTTTTGAGGTTGCAGGAACGTTATCTGATGACCATCAAATCAAAATACAATCTGCCGTATGGCTCACTGTAACACAGCAAACGAATGTTCCCATAATCTCCAATATAGGTACACGCATTAGTTCCATCAGCGATATTACCGATGGGGCATCATTCCTTCTTTATAGCACAGGAATGTCAAAATATGCTTTCGACACCGGTGATGCCCTTTCTTTTAATGCAAGTGCCCCGGCAAAGAACAATATCACCGCGATGCCTTATGTCTTTACCTTCCACAAAATTGGTGACACCTATACAATAGAAACAGGTGTTACGGGTAATTTTATCTCGGGTTTGTCGGGTTCTACTGTAGCCACAGGCGAAGTGCCTATTACGTTTACCATCACAGCCAGTAGTACGGCCGGTAGTTTCAACCTTTACAATGCCGCTTCTTCACAGTATATCAACGCACAGAGTGCAAAGCCCGTGGGATGGAGTTCCAGCGAAGGTAATTCACGCTATCAACTTATTCCTGTTACGCTCGCAAATTCTGACAAGTATTTCCCTGTTACCTATATCTGCTACGAAACAGATGGGCAATATAGCCGTTTAATGGATGTGCAAACTTATGCTAAGAGTACGAATCGTTTGAGTGCGCCTACTTTTTCAGGTTATAAGCGTTTGTCAATGAAAGCTGCTGATGGCATCACTTCTGCCACCTCCGCTGTGACTGCACCTACCGTAGTTTATGTTTACTATGAACGTAGTCTGAGAAGCCAGCCTGTAGTGCCTACCACAATAGCAGAGAATGCGTTTGCTGACACTACACGTTGGTACACCATCAATGTAGATGGACGTTATATGAGATATGCAGCCGATGCGCCGAGCCACTACTATTTGAGTTCTTCTGAGTTATCTTCTATTACCGACAACGATCTATGGTGCTTTGTAGGTAATAACGTAGAAGGTTATCGCGTATATAATCGCTCGGCAGGTACAGCACGCTCGCTTGCCTTAAAAGACGAGCCTATAAGCACTGACTTACCCTTTATTCAAGAGGGAGAGTTTCCTTTCTGGGCAATTAGCAATGGAGGTACAACGGGTACTTGGTATATGTCGCCGGTAGGAGCGAAGAATACAGTCTATCTCGCGGATGATGGGCAGCGTAAACTAAGTGTGATGAGTACAGCAGCTCCTGTAGTGATTACCGAGGCTGCAGTAACTATGCAAGACTTTGCAGCTGAGGTTTCAGCAAATATCGGCACAAACGTTGGGCAGTATGTAGGTGGCAGTGTGGAAACGCTTGTGGTAGCAGCAGAAGATTACAGTCTCACAAATACGGCTTTCAACAATTTGCAAACGTCATACAACCAATTCTGTAGCGATACAGAGCGAGTGACGATAGAGCGTAATCAACTCTATAGGATTGTTAGCCCTGATGGTTCAGTAGTATTTTCAGCCCCTGTGGATGCTACAACGCTTTCGGCAAAGACTGCTGCTACAAGCGACCGCAGTCAGTTGTGGCGTATCTTGCCCGTAGGTAATATCGGAACATATTATGTACTCAATCCTGAAAATGGAAAATTCCTCGGTGTGGCATCAGGTACACGTGACATTACAATGCTGGACGAACCTGCTACGCATAGTTATAGTATAACAAATCCCACAGACACACACTCGGCTTGGCTTCTTCGCGATGGAGGTACAACAGGTAGCAACAACTATATAAATCTCACAGAAGAGGGTGTACTCACCGGAGGACGTAACACAGCGGAAACGGCTTCTTGGATTATAGAACCTGTCAAACAGTTTGTTATAGAGACTCAAGGTACGGGAGCTTTTGCTGCTACTACAATCTACTTGCCTTTCAGTGTAGCTCTCCCAAGTAATCTCACAGCAGCTGCAATCACAGAAAAAGGCGAAGCAAGCGTAACTATAGAAACACTCCCTGACGGTGTTGTTCCTGCTTTTACACCCGCTTTGATAATCAGTGATGAACCAGGTGAATACGTCCTTTCACAAATGGAAAACAACACGGAAGAAACGCCTGAGGCTAACTTATTGGTTGGTGTAGAGAAGCGCACTACTGCTGAAAGCAATGCAGCCTTTGTTCTCGGTGAAGAAGCCGCGTTTGTTTTGAGTGATGGCACACTGAAAGCTTATACAGCCTATCTTGACCGCGAAACCACCGAAGCCGCAACGTTAGCCATAGCTCTTCCTACGGCAATAGAACAAATATCAATAGGTAACGCTTCTGACGTTATAGGAAAGTGGTACGACATTCAAGGCCGCCCAGTGAACACACCTTCGCGTCCTGGAATCTTTATCTATAAGGGACGTAAGGTTGTTGTCACTCAATAAAGCCCAGTTCTATAAGTGGAACACACATAAAGCCTAAAAGCCTATGATATATTACGTCCAGAAGACTATAGAAGAGTTGGATAGTTTACTAACCAAAATATCTTGTGATGGTCTCTTTCTGTTGATGGACGAGAACACAGAGAGATTATGCTTTCCCTTGGTGGCAAATACGGCTCTTAAGAATGCTGTGCCTATAGTGATAGGAGCGAGTGATGCCAATAAGGGTATAGAGTCTCTTTGCAAAATTTGGCAGGCGTTAATCAACGGCGGTGCTTCCCGACATTCTCTGCTCGTAAATCTCGGTGGCGGTATGATAACCGACATCGGTGGTTTTGCGGCGGCTACATTTAAGCGTGGCATACGTTTCGTAAATATCCCCACCACTCTCCTTTCTATGGTAGATGCTGCTGTAGGCGGGAAGACTGGCATTAACTTTAGCGGATTGAAAAACGAAATAGGTGCTTTTCGCAATAGCGAAGCCGTGGTAATTGACACCTCGTTCCTTCATACCCTTGATGACGAGAACCTGCGTTCGGGCTATGCTGAGATGTTGAAACATGCTTTATTGAGTAGCGAAGAGATGTGGTACGACCATATAAATTTTTCGCTTGAGCATCCCAATCTTGGCGCGTTGCAACAGATGGTGGAGCAAAGTATTGCTGTGAAGAGTAGTATTGTGGAGCGCGACCCTCACGAACATTCCTTGCGCAAAGCACTGAACCTCGGACATACGTTTGGCCACGCCTTTGAGAGTTTAGCTCTGCAACGAGGGAGGCCGATACTTCATGGTTATGCCGTGGCTTTTGGGCTTTGTTGTGAACTCTATCTCGCTTGTTTGCTTACAGATTTTCCGGAGGAGAAAATGCAGGAGACTTTGCGTTTTGTACATCAGTATTATGGTACATTCCCTCTTTCGGATAAAGACTATCCCGCATTGCTCCAATTTATGCGCCATGACAAAAAAAACACCGCAGGACATATAAACTTTACACTTCTTTCTGATGTGGGATGTCCAAGCCTTGACAATCAAGCTACAGAGAGACAGATTATACAAGCATTAAATCAAGTTTAAGGAGCTTAAAAGGTTTTAATCCATGCGGGTTGAAACCTTTTAAGCTTCTTAAAACTTTTTTCGCTTTTGGGTGGATTCTATAAGTTAGTCTTGAATAGCTCTTACGTTCTTTTGAGCCGATTTGTCATTAAGCCCGCCGATGTTTAGCGCACTACGTGTCAAAGGCTTGGCGGCAGATATGTCGAAAAGAACAAACAAAGATCATTCTTTAATAAAGAGAACATACCTTTAACCAATGAAACGCTTTTCTATATTATTCTTGATTGTTGTGGCGTTTGTTTTCAAAGGCTTAGCGCAGACGGAAAAAATACCAACAGACTTGGTGGCGCAGTTTGCTGCACTCTCTGAGTTTGATTATCGTTATCCCCGTGAGGCTGTTTATTTACATTTAGACAACAATGCGTATTTTGAGGGAGAGACAATCTGGTTTAAAGCCTATGTAGTGCGCGCTTCATCGCTCTGCCCCGCACCTTTGAGCCGTGTGCTTTATGCTGAATTACTCAATACCGACGGCGATATAATTTTCCGAAAACTGTTGCGCGTGGATTCCTTAGGTGGTGCTAACGGCGAATTTAAGTTAGAACTACCAGTACGAGGTGGTGCTTTTTATGAGGTACGTGCCTATACTCGCGAGATGCTTAGTTGGGGCGGTGAGGCTTGTTTCTCACGCGTGGTGCCTGTGTTTAAGGCCGAAGCAAATAGCGATGCTGCACCGTTAGAAATAATACGTCCACGTGTAGAAGCCGATTTACGCCATGGGCATCCACGACCGTTCAACTTTTCGCGAAGTAAGAAACCGCGTTTGTGTTTTTATCCAGAAGGCGGAAACCGTGTGAAAGGTTTACCAACTCGTATAGCATATACCTTAACAGAGGAAGGTGAAAGCACGGCACTCAAGGACACCATATATATATATAATGGTCTCACTCACAAACTCCTCCTTACTTCCGTTCCGCTTCATCTCGGTATGGGCTCTTTTTTGTTGCCTGCAAACATAGATCAGGCTTACGCCAAAGTGCGAGGGACGCGTTTTGATCTGCCTTCTGTGAATGAGGCAGCCGATTATGCTCTTTCTGCCAATATGAACGGAGATCTTGATGTTGTCGTAGCACGAAGAGAGGAGGCAAAACCGGAACTTCTTGCTATAGCAGTGATGTGCCGTGATGAGGCTGTGTATTTTGACACACTTACAGTGGGAGAGTTGCCTGTAGAACTTCAAATAAGTCGCAAGTTGCTTGGCGACGGGGTAAATCGGATAGAGCTTTTTAATAGTCAAGGACATTCCTTAGCACGACGTCTCGTATGGGGACCGCCTACTGCGCGGCGTATTAGTATGGAGGTGAAACAAAGTGTTCCTAATTACAAACCTTTCTCGCCCGTAAAGCTTCAGATAGCACTTCGTAATGTTTTTGGAAAACCAGTGCAAAGCACTTTTTCGCTCGCAGTGAGAGATAGAACCTCCGAATTATGTGCGACACCTGATGAAGATTTAGCAACCGAGCTACTGCTATGTAGTGAGTTGCGTGGCTATGTGGAAGATCCGCAGTGGTACTTTTCTGCCGAGGAGCCAGAGCGTCGCACCGCGCTTGATAACTTGCTGATGGTGCAGGGGTGGATGCGAAATCGTTTTGAGGTGATGGCGGGTCGTGATAGTTTTAATTTAGAATATCCCGTAGAAGATCGCCTTCTCCTCCAGGGGCGAGTCCTCAAAAATTCTAACCGCGAGCGGCCACGATCTGGTGTGACACTCGGTTTAACAATGTTCAACAAAGCGGGATACCATCTTCGTAGCACAGCACTAACGGATAGTGCCGGTGGTTTTGCTTTTGCTTCCAACGAAGATTATATAGGTGACTGGATAGCTCAGTTTACAACACGAGTAGATGGCAAACCCGTATGGAGTCGTGTAGCTCTCAATAGATGGTTCTGCCCTCCCGCACGTTCTTTTGCAACTCAAGAGATGCAGATAAGTCCACCACTTTATAGCCCAGAGGATACGGCACAAGTGGATGCAGAAATCCCAGACGTTTCTGAGGAAACAGAAATTCCAGCTAAATTTCAGGGGCAGATAGGAGAAGCAACGATAACACACCGAGGCTACCGTGGATTGAGAGGAGGAACCTATACCTATCTCGGAGGTGAAACAGCAGGAATGCGCCGGGCAACCACTTATTATAATATGGAGCAAATAGTGGAGCAGATTAAAGATAGCGGTGGAGATCCAGGGCTTATTTGGGATGTGTTGCGAGAGCAGGACGAAGCATTTGATTATTTTCCTGATCTTGACACCAATGATAAGCAGTATATGAAGCTTCTTGAAACCATTGGCGATAGCAATAGTAATGTCTCTACGCCTAATGTCTATATGTTTCGCTATGCCGGGCGTCCAGCAATGGTGTTTGTGGACAATGAACTTTTCTTGCAACGCTACAAAGGAGATGATCCGCTGATATTTGCAGATGAAGTAAAAAGTATCGTGTTAATGCGCGAACCTGTGCTTTGGAGGCCTTTCCTGCCTGCTTCTGTTGTTGTTTCTGAACTTGAGAGCCTTAATCCTACGGCTATCTTTCTTTACACCCGACCCGACTATGCTTATTTTCGTAGCAAGCGTGGCGTGGAAAAGCGTACGATACATGGTTTTTCTATTCCGGCCGAGTTCTATCATCCCGATTATCATACCACCGACTTTCCTACATCTGCCGACAAGCGACGAACTCTTTATTGGAATCCTTATATAAAAAGCGATGTTAATGGTAATGTGGTAGTTCAGTTCTTTGCTGGAGCATATCCCTTGAATAAAGTTGTTGTTTCAGCACGAGGTGTAACAACTAATGGCGGATTGATATTCTATGAAAAGTAAGATTGTAAATCATTTCTTTATCTTTTTGTTAATTCAAGTTTCGGAAGTAGTGAAGCCTATCATTGTCGGAGGAATAGCCACCAAGGTGCAACCTTCTCAAGCCGTATGCACTCCTAACATAGTCCGACCGTGTCCAAACTTAGTCCGACCACGATTAACACTCCGTCCGACCTATTTCCTCTTTCCCGCTTTTGCCCTCCTCAGGTCAATGCTATGGTTATGATTCAAGTGTCGGGAGTGATGAAAACATACCCGTGTTGCAGGCAGAGCATTCAAGGTGCAACTGTCAGGGAGCGCAGGCATCCTCGCCTGCATCCTTTTGCACGCGAGCCGCGTGCGCTCCGACAGGCCGCTCGCCTGCTTGCCTTATAAAGGAGACAGCATTGCTACGCTCGTTGCCTTTTTAGGACTTACGAAACTTGAATTTTGTTAAGTTAAGAAAAAGAAAAACAGAGCCTTTGTTCCTGTAAAACTAAAAATCATACATAAATAACAATGGTTTAGTCAGAAAATGCTACTTTTGCCGCCACCATAACAAATCAAAAATCAATCAGTAATGTATAAAAAGTGGTTTTTCTGGGTTCTTGGTGTGTTGATGCTCTTTGTAGCAGGAACGTCATTCGCCAAGGCTCAAATACTTTCCACTACACTAAGCGAAGCAGACCGCACTTCGCTTACTTACACTGAGGTTACACGCGATACACTCAATATTCGCTGCAACCTTTATAATGACGTACAGGCATATCAAAGTGAACTAATTAAGGCGTGGAATAACTTAATGGCAAAGAAATCAACAGGACTTCCTCCTGAGCTGGATGAGGCTTTTATGGAGGATCTCTTTCGTTATACCGATGCCCACCTGCCAGAAGATATAGATAATACGGCGCGCCAGCAGGCCACGGATTCTTACAACAAAGGCCTTAATTCTATCAAGTCAGCCCCTTTTGATACGCTTTTTGACCGATATGCCACAACAGAGATACGTGTGAAGTATCGCGATATTATTCTAAATGAAATTCGCGATGCAAGAAAGAAGATTGAAGGACTTCAAAATTATGATGACGCTACGCGAGAACTGGGAATGAATGGGATCTTCAATGAGTTTTGGAATACAGAAAAAGCAGTAAAACTAAAGAATAGCCCCAAATACTATGAACCTCTGCGGCAAGAGGTGTTAGAAGCCTACGAGGCTTCTCGCGAAGATTATATAGAAGCGGAGTACCAAAGAAATATAGAAACGTTGCGCCATTCTTCTATGGCTCATCGCGGATTTAAGCCTGTAATTAGTGAGTTTAGTGATCTTTGTAAAGATTTGCGTAATCTTTACAACGAACCTAACAAAGGTTATCTTTTTGAACAAAAATTTGGAGAGCTGTGGGTACCTTGGATAAAAAAGACTTTTCCTTCCTATGTGGCATTGAAACCGCTGCCTGAAATAGTTGAATTGACACAGTCTGAAACATTGCCAAATCCTTACTATGATCCAGATTATGCCAATCGTGTTGCCGTGTGGGATTGGCTTGATGATATAACTACTATGGGCTATGAACAACGTGGAGATTATCGCTATTATAATGGCCATGAGAACAACCGTGTACGTGTTACATCAAGCGGTGGCGCATTGGTATATAACGGTAGTCAACTTGTTGCAGTGACAAAAGACGTTGAGCCTTTGTCGGAATGGGGTGTGATATGTGAATTAGCTTATCAAGATTTTCTTCTTGGTCGCTATAATGTGAGGTTAGAATCCGCTGATGCACAAAACGACATAGCTTTTCATTTATCTCATCATCTGCCCCCTGTGAGTGATTTTCCTTTTACTGCTTCTTATATTGAGAAACTGGCAAAGGATCACCTTACCACGATGGCTGATTATACTACTATTCGCGACAGCGGACTTTCTTTCCTCCACCAGTCGAAGAATAAGAAGATAATTATTCGTGAAACCTATGCTGAAATGCCTAATGGCACTCTCTATCGAACGTATAGCGTAGAAAAGTATGAACCTGATTGGCAATGATAGTTCAAAGCCTGCTTTCTTCGTGTAGTTTAGTTTTAATGTTTAATGCTCAATAACCTACGTTAATGCTCAATAATAAATCAAACTTAGGCGATTTACCGATTTCTTCTGGTGCAGTACCTATTCGCACAGCGTTGATTTCGGTATATCATAAAGATGGGCTGGAGGAAATGCTTGCTGCGCTTCATAGGCAAGGAGTTCGTTTCTTGTCCACAGGTGGTACGCAGTCTTTCATTGAAAGTTTGAACTACCCTTGCGGACGCGTGGAAGATGTAACAGGTTATCCGTCTATTTTGGGCGGGCGTGTAAAGACGCTTCATCCGCTTATTTTCGGTGGCATATTAGCACGTAGAGATGTGGCGGAAGATAGAGCAGAAATGGCTGGATATAATATCACGCCGATAGACCTTGTGGTAGTTGATCTTTATCCTTTTGAGGAAACTGTAGCAAACGGCGGCACACCGGATGAAATCATTGAAAAGATAGATATTGGAGGAATTAGCCTAATTCGTGCCGCTGCAAAGAATTTCAAAGACGTGACGATAATTCCTTCAAAGGCCGAATACCCATATTTGATAGAAATTCTCAAAAATCAGGGTGCTCGCACGACTTTGACACAGCGTCGAGAGTTGGCTGCTCAAGCATTTACGGTGAGTAGTCGCTATGATACAGCCATTAAAAATTGGTTCGAAGAAACAAAGTGAGATATTTAAAGTGAAATAGGCTTTTCATACGTTCTGTGTAGCCTTAACCTCTTAAACCAGTATAGAAATTCCTAATACCATGAAAATAGATACGATAAAATATCTTGAGAAGTTTGAACGGCTTAAGAATATGCGTCTTTTCTCGGGCTTGTTCTCGTTTACACAAGAATTAGCAATGGATCTCGGCACGGCCAATACGGTTATTATTACAGGTGATGGAAAAATAGCAGTAAATGAGCCTTCTGTAGTGGCACTTGATGTACATACGGAGAAGATGATAAACGTAGGCGGCCAGGCTAAGTTAATGTACGAAAAGACCAACAATAAAATCAGCGTAGTGCGTCCGCTAAAGGATGGTGTGATAGCCGATTTTAACGCTTGTGAGCAGATGATGCGTGGCCTTATACGTATGGCTCACGAGGGTAAGCATTTCTTCACGCCAAGCCTACGTATGGTAATAGGGGTGCCAAGTGGTTCTACAGAAGTGGAACTTCGTGCCGTACGTGATAGTGCCGAGCATGCTGGTGGGCGTGATGTGTTCTTGATTTTTGAGCCCATGGCTGCAGCAATAGGTATAGGATTGGACGTAGAGGCCCCTGAGGGCAATATGATTGTGGATATAGGCGGTGGTACCACAGAGATTGCTGTCATTTCGCTTGGTGGCATAGTGAGCAACAACAGCATAAAGATGGCTGGCGATGATTTTACTGCCGATATTCAGGAATATATGAGTCGCCAACACAATGTGAAAGTCAGTGAACGTATGGCTGAGCGTATTAAGATACACGTAGGTAGTGCACTGACAGATTTAGGAGCCGATGCACCTAAGGACTACATCGTCCACGGGCCAAACAAAGTCACGGCTCTGCCGATGGAAGTACCTGTTTGTTATCAAGAAGTGGCACATTGCTTAGAAAAGAGCATTTCCAAGATAGAGAGTGCCGTGCTTAACGCTTTGGAAAACACACCTCCAGAACTATACGCAGATATTGTGAAGAATGGCATCTATCTCACCGGTGGCGGTGCATTGCTTCGCGGTCTTGACAAACGTCTGAGTGATAAGATCAACATCCAGTTCAAGGTGGCTGATGAACCGTTGCTTTGTGTTGCACGTGGTACAGGGGTAGCATTGAAGAATGTAGATCGCTTCCAATTCTTAATGAGATAAGACAAACATCAGTTTTAAGGGTAATTCAAGGTTTAGGAAGTTTAAGCGGTTTTAGCCTATAGGCCTTTGACCTCTTAAACTTCTTAAACCTTAAATGAATAGTTCGCTATTATGCGCAATCTGCTTCTTTTTCTACAACGCTATATGCACATCCTCTTGTTTCTCTTGCTTGAGGTAGTGAGTATGGTGTTGCTTTTTACTTACAACAGATTGCAGACCACAGTATTCTTTTCTACAACAAGTAGTATCACGGCAGGGATAAATCGTATGTGGGGTGATGTGTTGGCTTATACCACACTGCGCAAAGAGAATACACGCTTAGAGCGTGAAAACACTTTGCTCAAACTTCAAAACGATGCTCTTCGTGGATTGATTGACGAAGAAAAGCACACCGTCACCGCCACCGAGGAACGTATCCACGAGAAACTTTTCAAATACCCGCTTATCAATGCTAAGGTAACCAGCAATGAAAATCGCGCCGATCGTCTAAATCATCTTGTAATAGACAAAGGCACTTTCCATGGCGTACAAAACGGTATGGGTGTTGTAGGCGGTGGTGGCGTGGTAGGCATAGTGGCAGAAGCAAGCACGAATTATGCTTTAGTTATTCCTGTTACACATGCTCGTAGTGCAATCAGTTGCAGATTAAGAGGTAGCAATTGGTTTGGACATCTCAGTTGGAATGGGGGCAGTAAACTTATTGCCTATCTTGATGAAATACCCCGACAGGCTGAAGTAAGGCGCGGGATGGCGGTAGAGACAAGTGGCTATTCCGATGTCTTTCCTGCGGGCATCTTTGTGGGGAACGTACTTGCTGTTGGTAGTGCCCCCGATGGGCAATCGCTTAGGCTCACCGTGCATCTTGGTACAGATTTTACAAACCTTCGCGATGTGTCCGTTGTGAAAAATATCTATCGTAGCGAAACAGACTCCTTGCGTAATCATGCTGCTTTTAATGAAGGTGTGCTAACAAATAACTAAAAAAAGTATCCATTGTCGCTTGGAACGACATTGTTCATAGTTAAGGTCTGACGTATAATGCTTTCCGACACGCTCAAACGGACATATTGGTTTATAGGACTGCTACTTTTGCAGGTAGCGGTGCTTGACCATATCGCGCTTTTGGGTTATGCCATCCCTATGCCTTATGTGTATGTATTTTGTTTGTTGCCCACAAATACGCAACATTGGATATATGTAGTGATAGGCTTTACAATGGGATTTCTCATAGATATTTTTACTTCCACCCCTGGCGTAGGGTCAGCGGCTCTTTGTGCCACTGGGCTGGCGACTCCTTATCTGTTAAAATTGTTTGCTCCATCGGGTTATGCTTTTGATGAGCCGTTTGTACCCTCTGTTAAAACAATGGAATGGCTTCCTTTCCTGCGCTTTGTTTTTTCGTTGGTTGCCGTTAATTGCTTTGTATATTTCTTGCTTGAGGCGTTTACGTTGATGTGTTTCGGTAGATTTTTTCTTACTTTTCTTCTCAGCACGCTTCTTTCAGTGGCTTTCATTGCTACTTTTGAAGCATTGTTGAATAAAAAGAAATCGCGCAATGGATAGAAAGACAGATAGTAGAACTGGGCGTATGTATGTGGTATGCGCAATAGCGATAGCTGTCGTACTAATATATGCTTTGCGCCTCTTTTTTCTGCAAATCGTTGATACCGACTATAAACTCACTGCTGATAGTAACGCTTTTCGCCGCGACATTATTTATCCTTCTCGTGGTTTGATATCCGACCGCAACGACTCCTTATTAGTCTACAACGAACCCTCATATACTATTATGGTACAAATGATGGAGCAGCACGGCGTGGATACGTTGGCTTTTTGTCGTGCTGTTGGTATTAGTAGGGCGGACTATATTGCTCGAATGGAAGAGATAAAAGACACGGAGAAAAACCCGCATTATTCCCGCTATCGGCCACAGGTGTTTATGAGTGGCCTTTCTCAAGAAGAATATGCTCGTATTCGTGAGAAAAGTTTTCAGTTCAAAGGATTTTATTTTGAACAGCGAAGCACACGTGTTTACGGCGGCAGTGTTGGTGCTCATGTCTTGGGCGATGTAGGTGAAGTAAGTGTAAACGACCTCGGTCGCGATTTTTATTATCAGAGTGGCGATATCATTGGTAAACTTGGTGTGGAGCGTTCGTACGAGAAAGAACTACGTGGTGAGAAAGGCGTGCGGATTATGATGCGCGATGTACGCGGCAGGACACTTGGCCCTTACAAAGACGGACTTTACGACACTAATCCTGTGGCGGGAAAAGACATCAAACTCACCATTGACATAGAGTTACAAGCCCTTGCAGAGCGTTTGCTTGAAGGTAAACTCGGAGCCATTGTTGCCATAGAACCTGAAACAGGTGAGATTCTATGCTTGGCTTCTTCTCCCACTTTTGACCCACGTAGAATGACAGGTAGTGAACGAGCAAAGTATACCGCCACTCTGCAGAAAGACCTTCGTCGCCCAATGTTCAATCGTGCCGTAATGGGAACCTATCCCCCAGGTTCTACTTTTAAGCCTACGCAGGGACTCATCGGCTTGCAAGAACAAATCATCTCTCCGAGTACTTCTTTCCCTTGTGCAGGTGGATTTCATTTTAAAGGCCTACACCTCAAATGTCACGGACACGCCTCTCCTCTCTCAATAGTGCCCGCCATAGCCACTTCGTGCAACGCTTTCTTCTGCTGGAATCTCTACCGTATGTTCGGCAATCGTAGTCGCTATGCTTCCCAGCGCGAGGCGATGACACGCTGGAAAGACCATCTTGTTGCTATGGGATATGGTTATCGCCTTGGCATTGATTTGCCCGGCGAGGCGCGAGGAATGATACCTAATGCCGATTATTACGACAAATATCTTCACAAATGGGGGCCACTAAGTGTCATTTCTATTTCTATTGGCCAAGGTGAAGTTACGGCTACTCCGCTACAGATATGCAATCTTGCGGCAACGATAGCTAATCGGGGGTGGTTCAAAACGCCTCACATAGTGCATGAGATAAAAGGCGGAACGCTAAATCCTAAGTTTAGCGTACAGCATCGCACGTTGGTAGACCCTATGTATTACCGCTATATTGTTGCTGGTATGCGTGCAGCGGTAACAGGTGGAACATGCCGAGCAGCTAATTTGCCCGGACTTGCAGTTTGCGGAAAGACAGGAACGGCTCAAAACCGCGGTGTAGACCATAGTGCTTTTATGGGCTTTGCGCCTATGGATAAGCCCAAAATAGCAGTGGCTGTCTATGTAGAGAATGGTGGATTTGGAGCCGAATACGGTGTACCAATAGGTAAATTAATTATGGAGCGTTACTTATATGGTAAACTCTCTGAGGAAGCAGAGCATCAAGCCACGGTGATGCAACATCGACATATTACTTACCAACTGAAATAGTTTTTAATGTCGTTATGAGGAAAGGAAATCTCTTTTATTTCTCTCTTCCATTATTCAATATATTCTACAAATGTTTACCCTCAAGGAACGTACATCAGGTTTTTATGTAGATTGGCTTGTGTTGGTCTGCTACTTACTGCTCTTGGCCTTTGGGTGGATAAGTGTGTGCGGAGCTTCGCACGAATATGGCGATACGGATTTCTTTGCGCTCACCACACGTTCAGGTAAACAATTGCTTTGGATAGCCTTTTCGTTCGGATTGGCTTTTATGCTATTAATGACCGATGAAAAATACTTTGACTCACTTGCCTTTCCGCTCTATTTGGGAATGATGCTCCTCTTGCTTCTCACGCCACTATTTGCAGGCAATATCAAAGGTTCACACTCGTGGATTAAATTTGGCAATGTAATGAGCCTACAACCAGCAGAGTTTGCCAAGAGTATCACAGCCTTGGCTTTGGCTAAGGTGCTGAGTCAGTTTGGTTTTGATTTGCGAAGGCGGGAACATTTCCTGCAAGCCGCTGGTGTGGTATTCTTACCCGTACTCCTTATTATATTGCAGCGCGAAACAGGTACGGCATTGGTTTATTTATCTTTCTTTCTTGTGTTCTATCGCGAGGGGATGACGGGTAGTATTCTTTTTGCTGTCGCTGCTGCAGTGGTATATTTTGTGGTAGGATTGGGTTACGCCGATATTGTTCTTCCTGGCACCACTGCTTATGTTGGCGAATATGTGGTGTTGGTACTTATCTGGCTTTTCGCTATTATTTTGCTACGTCGCTTTGTACCCACGGAGCGTATTAAGTTGATGCTCTTTTGGGGAATTCTGCTTACACTCGGCACTTATTTGTTGAGCTGGTTAACAGGCGGCTTTGATGTCTCTGTGGTTCAATTGCTAATGTTGTTAGTACTGGTGCTGTATCTTGTTTGGCAAGGATTAGGACTGCGTGGGCGTGCGTATTATTATATTGCTTCTTTCGTAGTAGGTTCTGTTGCGTTTCTCTACGCAAGTGATGTTTTAATGAATCACGTTTTAGCGAGCCATCAGAAAGAGCGCGTAGCCGTGTTGATAGGAACAGAAAGTAATGTTACTGCTGGCGGCTACAACGTACATCAGAGTATGATTGCCATAGGCTCAGGTGGCTTGAGCGGGAAAGGTTTTATGAACGGTACGCAGACAAAACTTAAATATGTACCCGAGCAAGACACCGATTTTATATTTTGTACTGTAGGTGAGGAGCAGGGATTCATAGGAACCATACTTGTTTTATTTGGGTTTCTCACGCTTATTCTCCGTCTAATTTATCTGGCAGAGCGTCAAACCACTGCTTTCGGACGTATTTATGGCTATTGTGTAGCTTCAATACTTCTTTTCCATATAGCTGTCAATATAGGAATGGTTATCGGCTTGATGCCTGTTATAGGTATCCCTCTACCTTTCTTTAGTTATGGAGGTTCATCGCTCTGGGGATTCACGATATTGCTTTTTATCTTCCTACGTTTAGATGCCATAGATCGTCATCGTGTACATTAATTGTTCTCAATACTTCGTTTATGAAAACTCCCGCTCCTCTCTCACAGCGCAAGCGTTTTAGCATTATGGCCGCCGTGTCGGTGTTCTTGCTTATTTTAATAGTACCTGCAAAGCATGCCTCTTTTACATCACATGCTGGCGATGAGGTATCCACAGATACAGCTCTTGATGACACTACCTTTGTGCAATCTTCACTGCCCGACAGCGCAATAACGTCTGACAATCGTCCAGTAGATCGTGCTGGCTATGAGGACGGTTATACCAGTGGCAGCAACGATGCAGCACTCCGGCAACATCGGGGTACCTACGATGAGCAAAATCCCTATCCCTCCGCCCAACGAGATGCCTATGTACAAGGCTATAGGCAAGGCTATAGACACGGACAAACGTTTGGTGGCGAACATCCCGCTACCGAGGCGCGTCGCGATGGGCGTAGTATTGAAGACCTTGTCAGAGAAAGCGATCAAAAGTTAAACGCCAGTAAATAAATGTCTTTATTGTCGGTCTTATGACCGATTAGGGTCTAACTTTTGTGTACTTTTGTCGCATATTTTAATAAGATTCTATACGATGAACCAAGAACTTTTTTCTTCACTGCCCTATAAAGTTGCAGATTTTTCCGCCGCCGATTTCGGTCGCAAAGAGATTAGTATTGCCGAACACGAAATGCCTGGCCTTATGGCACTCAGAGAGAAGTATGGACCACAGCGTCCGCTCGCGGGAGCAAGAATAATGGGTTCGCTGCATATGACAATTCAAACGGCAGTACTCATAGAAACGCTTACTACATTAGGTGCTTCGGTGCGTTGGTGCTCCTGCAACATTTATTCCACTCAAGACCACGCCGCCGCAGCTATGGCTCGTGAAGGAACGAGTGTTTTTGCTTGGAAAGGCGAAAGCTTAGAAGACTATTGGTGGTGTACACTTCAAGCTATGAATTTCCCTACACATGGAGCACCAAATCTCATTGTTGACGATGGGGGAGATGCTACACTGATGATACACATGGGTGTTCAAGCTGAAAAAGATCCTACCGTGTTGGAGACACCGAGTACCAGTGGCGACGAAGCGGCTCTGAAAAAGATTATTGGTCAAGTGCTTCAGGAACGTCCCAATTTCTTTAGCACTATAGCCCACGAAGTACGCGGCGTGAGCGAGGAGACCACAACGGGGGTGCATCGCTTGTATCAAATGATGCAACGTGGCGAATTGCTTTTCCCAGCATACAACGTCAACGACTCCGTCACTAAGTCAAAGTTTGATAACCTATATGGTTGTCGCGAGAGTTTAGCCGATGGCATCAAGCGTGCCACTGACGTGATGATAGCCGGAAAGACTGTCGTTGTGGCGGGATATGGCGAAGTAGGTAAAGGTTGTGCACAGTCTATGCGTAGTTATGGAGCTCACGTTATCGTTACAGAAATAGATCCTATTTGTGCTCTCCAAGCCGCTATGGAAGGTTTTGAGGTACTTACAATGGAAGAAGCCGCCCCTCGGGGCAACATTTTTGTGACAACAACGGGAAATATTGATGTTATCACTACAGACCATATGCAGCAAATGCCCACACAGGCTATTGTCTGCAACATTGGCCATTTCGACAGTGAGATACAAGTTGATGCACTCAAGCATTTGCCTGGTATCAAGTGTACGAATATCAAGCCTGGTGTAGATAGTTATCTCTTCCCCGATGGCCATCGCATCACCTTGCTGGCAGATGGTCGTCTCGTCAACCTCGGGTGTGCCACGGGGCATCCCTCTTTTGTAATGTCAAACTCATTTACTAATCAAACGCTTGCGCAGATAGAACTCTTTACCAACGCTCACGAAATAGGTGTTTATCGTCTTCCTAAGAAACTTGACGAAGAAGTAGCCCGCTTACATCTCAGCCGTATAGGTGTTCACCTCACTCACCTCACACAGGCTCAAGCCGATTATATTGGTGTACCTATCAACGGCCCATATAAGGCTGATTTTTATAGGTATTAGTTATTTAATGATTGACTGTTTGCGGGCTTCCTATTTCTCTGCCTCCTCTGAATAGTTTACTTCTTGTATTTTTTAAGAACGTTCTCCCACTCCTATGAAATCCTTTCTCAATAAAGTCTGGCCTGATGCATTGGCCGTGTTAGTATTTCTGGCGATAAGTTTTCTTTATTTTGCAGGTCCTGTAAGTCAAGGCTTGGTACTATCCGGCCACGACAATACGGGAGGTGTAGGTGCAGGCCATGAAGCGCAGGTCTATGAACAGCAAACCGGCGAACACTCCCGATGGACGAATAGTCTTTTTAGCGGAATGCCTACTTATCAAATATCGCCCTCTTACCCCTCAACGGGTGTGCTGACAATGGTACAAAAGATTTATCAACTCGGCACTAACGGCGTATTGAGTTATGTGTTTATATCTCTGTTAGGCTTCTATATCTTGCTACGTGTTTTCCGTTTGAAGCCTCTGCTGGCTGGAGCTGGAGCGGTGATGTGGGCTCTTTCGTCTTATTTCTTGATTATCATTACCGCAGGGCATATATGGAAAGTCCTCACGCTCGCATTCATCCCGCCAACCATAGCAGGCCTTATACTTACCTATCGTGGTAAATTCCTGTGGGGTGGGGCAACAACGGCACTATTCACTGCGTTGCAAATTTTATCTAACCACGTACAGATGTCCTACTACTTCGGCTTTGTGATGCTTTTCATCGTTTTGGCCTATGGCATAGCTGCTTTTTTGTATCGTGGTAAACAAGTTGAGCAGACAACTTCTGTTGTTGAAATACCCACTCCAACTGTTTGGCTTAAAGGCACTGCTGTAATTATCTTGGCAGGTATTATTGGTGTGTTGGCAAACGTGTCAAACCTTTACCATACTTATGAGTATCAACAATACTCTATGCGCGGGAAAGCCGAGCTCACACCTCTTCCTGCCTCAGACGGACAGCCTGTTAAGCAAGCCTCTGAGGGGTTGGAGCGCGACTATATCACACAATGGAGTTATGGCATTGGCGAAACAATGACGTTGCTCATTCCTAATTTCAAAGGAGGCGGTTCGGGGAGTATTCAAGACTACGAAGGTGCCGACGAACTCCCTGGTTACGATGACTTTATCCAAGGCGCAATGGCTGTACAGCAGATAGCACAGGAGAGCAATCAACAAATCATTCCACCCGGTCTCAATACCTATTGGGGCGACCAACCCGGCACGGTGGGACCTGTGTATGTGGGTGCGCTTGTTTGTTTTTTCTTTGTTCTCGGATTGTTCCTCGTGCGTGGACCGCTGAAATGGGCTTTGCTTTTTGCCACCATCCTCTCCTTTCTTTTTGCATGGGGGAAAAACTTAATGCCTGTTACCGATTTCTTTATTGACAACCTCCCACTCTACAACAAGTTTCGTACCGTTAGTTCTGCACTCGTCATAGCAGAGTTCACAATGCCTTTGCTTGCCGTTCTTTGCGTGGCACAAATCATTCGTACCCCCGATATCCTTCGTGAGAAACTTGGTCGGATAGCTCTTGCCGTTAGTCTTGTCTCCACGGCGGGTCTTTGTCTTTTGCTATATTTTTTACCGAGTCTCGCTGGCGATTGCCTCTCCAACAACGAAAGCCAAATTCTTTCTACCCTTGGTCCACAAGCCGCTGCTTATCGGCAGGGTGTTTCTCAAATGCACCAAGCTATTCTCGCTTCTGATGCGCTTCGTTCATTTATCGTGATATTTATAGGCTGTATCGTTTTGGCTGCGTTTTATTTCAAAAAGATTTCTGGTAGTGTCTTGGCGGTTGCTATC
Source organism: uncultured Prevotellaceae bacterium (assembly GCA_937877625.1). GTDB lineage: Bacteria > Bacteroidota > Bacteroidia > Bacteroidales > Bacteroidaceae > Alloprevotella. Next base: position 89,650 of record CALFJG010000072.1, on the reverse strand, counting down.
GGTGTGGTTTGTCTTTTCGACCTCTGGGGAATAGACAAACGTTATCTTAACGATAATAATTTTACTGACCCTATCTCCCAAACCGAAGACATCGTCACGCCTACCGAGGCCGACCAACGTATCCTTGAGGACAAAGGAAATTATCGTGTGGTGAACATCACAACTGATATATTCAACGACAATACAGCGTCCTACCATCACCATAACATCGGTGGCTACCATCCCGCCAAACTCCAACGCTATCAAGATCTCATTGAGCGACACATCTCTAAGGAGATACCACAGTTTGTAGGGGCTATCAACGATGCGCAGGGCGATATGACACAAATTCCCGCCGATAGTCTTGCCCCCGTCTTGAATATGCTCAACCTCAAATATATAATCTTCGGAAAAGACGCGCAACGTGTTATAGAAAATCCATATGCTTTAGGCAATGGCTGGTTTGTGCAGAAGTTGAGTTTTGTAAAAGATGCCGATGCAGAAATAGCCGAACTCAACAAGCTATCTATTCGGAGCGAAGCCGTGGCTGATGAGCGGTTCAAGCCACAGTTGGAAACAGCGATGTTGGATAGTGGCTCGGTAAGTCAAACATCTTATGCGCCTAATGAATTGCACTATGCGATAGAAAGTCAACGCGGTGGTGTTGTGGTGTTCTCCGAGGTGTATTATCCTGGATGGACGGCCACCATTGACGGACAAGAGGCTGAACTTGGACGTGTCAACTATATCCTCCGTGCCTTACGTATGCCTGCAGGGAAACACGAGGTAGTTCTTGAGTTCCGCCCCAAGAGTATTCATCACACTGAGGCTGCGGCATATACGGGTATAGTTCTTACTCTTCTTCTTTTCTGCTGTGCGCTTGGGAAGGAATGGTGGAAGAAAAAGGCTTAAACCTCCGTAATTTCTAATACTTATTCTTTTTTATTATACCTTTGCGCACAAATAAACGATAAACCCATACTATGCAAAAAGTCTTTTCCCTCAAGAGTTTATTAGGCTTGGTTCTCTCTGCTCTTTTTGTGTTAAATCTTTCGGCACAAACGGTAACGGTTGCTGTGTTCAGCCTCAATGATTTCCATGGTGGTTTTTTGGCTGATGCACGCAAAAGTATTCCAGGGGCTCCTGCCGTTTGGCAAACGCTTGATAGCTTGCGTGCCGTTTATCCCAATAGTGTCACTGTGGCCGCCGGCGACAATTTCGGCGGTAGTTATTTCTACACTGCTACGGGCGGACGTTTGGTGTCCGATTTCTTTAATCGTATCGGTGTGACAATTTCTGCTATAGGCAACCACGAGTTCGATGATGGCCAACAGAAATTGGCTGATAAATGGAGTGCTTACCGACCCGCAGGATGGAATCTCACATATCTTTGTGCCAATGTGTTTGATACAACCAGTCGCATTCCCGCCTTCGCTCAGCCGTGTGCTACGCAAACCATCACGCTGCCAACCGGACAAATTATAACGATAGGCTTTGTAGGACTGCTCACGAGCAACACACCCAACCAAACATCAAAGAGCAAGCTCACGGGCTTAACCTTTGATGGCAACTACACTGGCATTGTCAGTGCATTAAAGCAGAAACCAGAATATCAACCTGTAGCGAGTGCCGACATACGTCTGTTGCTGATGCATGTAGGTACACGTATGCAAGACGGCAATCCTGTTTGGGACGACCGCGATTCAGCCAATATCGCACAATTCAACGATCCTGATTTCCATGGACTGCTCACCGGGCATAGCCATAACCCTGTGTGCGGACATATCAACGCACAGCAACTGCCTGTCGTGCAGGGAAAATGGCATGGTGAATACATTAGTGTGTTGCGCTTTGAGATAGATTTACAGACGCGCAAGGTACTCTCTGCTACGCCTGAAATAGTACGTGTCAATCCTAACATCCCCTTGGGAAAAAAGCAACAGCAGTATAGCCAAGAACTTAACAACCTCCTTGCCAATACGCAGATAGAAGGCCACGCATTGAACGAGAACCTCGCTTATTGCACACGAAACCTTGTTCACGACCGCTTGACCAACAAGTATTGCCAAACAGAAATGGGTTATATGGTGTGCGAGGCGTATGCCGAGGCTTTGCGCACTACGGGACACCTCCCCCTTTCTACGCCCGTTATTGGTGTAAGCCATTTTGGTAGCATTCGCAGTGGTTTCCCCGAAGGTCAGATACGCATTCTTGATGTCGGCGAAGCCCTGCCTTTTGCCAACAAACTTCGTGTGTTCCGCCTCACTGGTGCGCAAATAAAAGACCTTGTAGAGTTTGGCCTCCACAACACTACTTACGGTTGGATGCAGACCAGCAGTCTGGAGATAGATACAACAAAGACAGGCCACGTCAAGGAATTGGCATATATCAATTCCGATGGCTCGCGCACCGTGATACGTAAGCGGCACACCTATCTTGTTGTGGCCGATGAGTTCCAAGCAGGTGGCGGCGATGGCTATAGCACCGACTTCTTCCCGCAGTCTCAAGAACTCCGTTTCACTGGTATGCCCACCAGCACGCAGGCCTTTATTGATTATTTGTCGCGCCGAGAGAGTATTCCCTCCGCCGTGCCGTGCATTCAACTATATAAGAAAATGAACCTCCGCCGTTGGCCACAGAGAATGTTCTAAGGCCACGGTATTATCGTGCATAATGTTTTTTTTTAAGGCGCCACCCCAATACTTCAAGCAAGACGGCGATTTTGAAACGCTCCGAACGGAGTCGGATGCCGTAAACGTTCGTCGCACACGCCGCACACTGCCAGCCGAATGGTTCACACAGGGCGGCGTGTGGCTTACGTGGCCACACCGCGATACTGATTGGCGCGATTGCCTTGTTGAAATCACTAAGACCTACATACGCTTGGCCTACGAGATAGCCCGACGCGAGAAGTTGTTGGTGGTGCATCCTCACCCCGAGGAGGTGGCGCAATTACTCCAAGAGCGATTGCCGCGAAAAGTGGTAGAAAATATCATTTTCTTTCGTGCCCCCACCAATGATACCTGGACGCGCGACCACGGCGTGTTGAGTGTGATAGACACCAACGGCTGGCAACTCATCGATTGCAGTTTTAACGGCTGGGGCGGCAAGTTCCCCGCAGAGAAGGATAATGAATTGACGCACCTGCTCGCGGAGGACGACGTGTTAAAAGGTACGTACCAAGATGCCCTCGACTTTGTGCTTGAGGGAGGAAGCATAGAATCCGATGGCACAGGCACTATCCTCACTACTGAACAATGCGTCTGTTCTACCACACGTGGCAGCGGGCGCACACGATCTTATATTGAAGCCCGTTTTTTTGAACTCTTTGGCACAAGGCGTGTACTCTGGCTCACACATGGCCATCTCGAGGGCGATGACACCGACGGACATATTGACACGCTCGCTCGTTTTTGTTCCGCTAACACGATTTGCTATGTGAAGTGTACCAATAAGTCGGATAGCCACTATGCCGACCTTGAACTGATGGAGCGTGAGTTGCAAACTATGCGCACCGCCCAAGGCCATTTCTACAACCTCGTGCCGCTACCAATGGCACCTGCTTGCTACGACGACAACGGCAACCGATTGCCTGCCACATACGCTAACTTCCTTATTCTTAACACTGCAATAATCTTTCCTACATACGGCGATGCCACACTTGATGAGAAAGCACGCCGACAGTTTGCACACCTCTTTCCCAAATACGACATTATTGGTATTGACGCTCGTACACTCATCTGCCAGCACGGTAGCATTCACTGCGCTGCAATGCAACTGCCGCGTGGGGTGATCTAACGAACTATTTTCCTCTTTTTGATACTATGCTCAAGGAAAACCTTACCCCGATGATGAAGCAGTTCTTCGATTTCAAAGCGAAGCACCCTGATGCGTTGCTGCTTTTTCGCTGTGGTGATTTTTACGAGACTTATGGCGATGATGCTGTCGTTGCTGCAAAAACGTTGGGCATAACCCTCACCCGTCGCAGCAACGGAAAGAATGGGGCGGCAGAGCTGGAGATGGCGGGCTTCCCTTATCATGCCTTAGATAACTATCTCCCGCGTCTTGTGCGCGCTGGCTTTCGTGTAGCCATTTGCGACCAACTTGAGGATCCCAAACAGACCAAAACGCTCGTTAAGCGTGGTATCACCGAACTCGTCACACCCGGTGTTGCAATGCAGCAAGGCGTGCTTGCCGATAAGGAAAACAACTGGCTCGCAGCAGTGCATTTTGGTGCGCAGGCCTTAGGGCTTTCGTTCTTAGACCTTTCTACGGGCGAGTTCTTACTCACCGAAGGCACACCCGACGTAGTGAAAAAACTTATAGAAAGTTTCTCTCCTAAGGAAATCTTGGTGCAACGAGGTCTCAAACCACGTTTTCAAAAAATTTTTGGGTCAAGCCTCTATGTTTACGAAACCGACGACTGGACATTCAACCTCGCCAATGCACAGAAGTCACTCCACGCTCAATTTAAGGTGAAAAACCTTCGCGGCTTCGGTGTTGACCACTTGCGCGAGGGCATTGTGGCGGCGGGAGCCATTCTTTGCTATTTGCAACTCACGCAGCACACCGCCACACGACATATTGTGCGCATCGCACGCATAGAGGAAGAACGTTATGTGCGCATTGACCCTTTCACGGTACGCAACCTCGAAATCACTGAGCCGATGCAGCCCGGCGGCACATCACTCCTTGAGGTGATTGACCACACGCTCACACCGCCCGGAGGACGTATGTTGCGCCGCTGGCTACTCTTCCCGCTGCGCGATGTGAAGGCCATCAAACAACGGCAAGATGGTGTGGAACAGTTCTTCCGCTATACCGCCCTCCGACAAATCTGCGAACAAGAATTACCGCGTGTGGGCGACCTTGAGCGACTGGCTTCTAAGGTAAGCACCGGACGCGCCAACCCACGCGAGATACAACAACTGCGTTTCTCGCTCGAGAGTGCTGCGCGTATCAAACAGGTGGCGGCTGGTGTGGAAGCTCAAACAATAACCCAACTGGCGGAGAAAATCTCCCCGCTCACCGAACTCACACAAACACTCCAACGTACATTACGTCCCGACCCACCCGTCAAAACAAACAATGGAGGATATATAGCCAATGGCGTAAATAAGGAACTTGACCTGCTACGCGAAATCTCTTCCTCGTCGCGCGATGTACTCCAACGCATACAAGATGAAGAGGCACAACGCACAGGCATCGCCTCGCTAAAAGTGGGGTATAGCACCAATTTCGGCTACTACTTAGAGGTGCGCAATACCTATCGCAACCTCGTGCCGAAAGAGTGGGTGCGCAAGCAAACGCTGGTACAGGCCGAACGCTATATCACGCAAGAACTCAAAGAACTGGAGGAGAAAATCCTCGGGGCTAACGACCGTATCCTTGTGCTTGAAGCCGAGATCTTTGCAAAACTCATTGAATACACCGCCAAGTATATCCCGCAAATTCAGCAAACTGCGGTGGCGGTAAGTACCCTCGACTGTCTCTGCGCTTTTGCCGCTACAGCGCAGATGCATCGCTATGTATGTCCTGTAGTGGACGATACCACAGAAATAGATATTGCTCAAGGTCGCCACCCCGTCATCGAAACGCTGATGCCACCAGGCGAGGAATATGTGGCTAACGATGTGCAACTCAACACAAAGGAACAACAAATCATCATCATCACAGGACCAAATATGTCGGGCAAGAGTGCACTACTGCGACAGACAGCACTTATCACGCTCCTGGCGCAGACGGGTTGCTATGTTCCAGCCGCCGCCGCACGTATTGGTGTTGTGGATAAAATTTTTACACGCGTAGGGGCGAGCGACAATATCTCAATGGGCGAGAGCACCTTTATGAACGAAATGGTTGAGGCCTCAAACATTATGAACAACCTCACAGAGCGTAGCCTCGTGCTTTTTGATGAACTCGGACGTGGTACAAGTACTTATGATGGGATATCTATCGCTTGGGCTATTGTGGAATACCTACACGAAAACCCTACAGCTCACGCGCGCACCCTCTTCGCTACACACTATCACGAACTCAACGAGATGGCTAATCGCTTTGAACGTATTAAGAACTATAATGTCAGCGTACGTGAGGTGGACGGACAGATTATCTTCCTACGCCGCTTGGCACAAGGCGGTTCGGAGCATAGTTTCGGTATTCACGTGGCGAGACTCGCCGGTATGCCTAATAGCATCGTAAGACGTGCCGAGCAAATTCTTAAAGACTTGGAGAGCCAGTCGCGCGGAGCAGATGGGGTGCGCAAAGAAAAAGCGGTGCCAAGCGAGGGTGGTACCACACAACTCAACTTTTTCCAACTCGACGACCCCGTGCTTGAACAAATACGCGACGAGTTTCTGGGGCTCGATGTAAATAACCTCACACCACTTGAAGCACTCAACAAACTTAGCGAAATCAAACGCCTTGTTGCTGTAGGTTAATCCTTATAGGTGGGTTCTATTCATTTCCACGGTTAAGTTTGTCATAGATAGGGCTTTAACCTTTTGTCATCTTTATGGCTCTTTTTCCTGATGTCGTCAATGCGACACCCAAAGACACCCAATTGCTCTTTGTAATCAACTGATTTTCAATGGACGCTATTTAGTGGCGCAATAAGTGATGAAGTCAGCAGCTGAATATATTGCAGAATATGACTACCTTTGCACCGAAAACTCATTGTAAAATACGTATTTGTTATGGCAAACGAAACAAAGAACAACACTCCCAGCACCCACAATGAAGTGAAAGAGGAGAAAAGGCACAACCCCACATGGGAAGCCGCCGTGAAGTATCAGCCCGCCTTTACCTTCGTAGCACCTGAAATGTACGACTGACCTATGCGATATTTGCTTGATACCAATATCTTCATCTATCTGGTGATTGACCCCGACCAGCTCAGCCGCGACGTGAAGGCCATTCTTGACGACTACGACAACACGTTCTATATGAGCAGCGAGAGCGTCAAGGAGCTGATAGTAGGCTTCAATAACGGCAAACTCGTGTCGCGCTTCTGGGACACGGCAGCCAAAATGGTGAAGGACATCACCAACCGCTACTTCATCCGCATCCTCCCCGTGGGCGAGGAGCACATGGACACCTACGCCCATCTGACGCTGAACCTCGCCGAGGATCACCGCGACCCCAGCGACCACGTCATCATTGCCCACGCCATCACCAACCGTATGCCCTTGGTTTCGTGCGACCGCAAATTCATGTTCTACGAAGGCCAAGGACTGGAATTGGTGTTCAACGAGAGATAGACCCCACCCATACCCCGTAGAGAGACGTTAAAGCAGCAAGTAAGCGAGAGCAGAGCAAAACGTTTTTTTTGCTTTGCCGAACCGACGGAGCAGCGAGGGGCTTACTTCCTGAAAAGAGTATCCGCAACGCCTGTTTATCGGCATTGCGGACGGAGATATGATGTGTTTTGCACCTGTTTTAGCGGACAGCAGTATTTTGCTATTCTTCCACCGCTTCCGCTTCACCGTGTCCCCTTTCGCCTGTTGCAATCGCGGCAGAGCATCTGGCAGTTTTCCTGTACGGTGCGGCCACCCTCGGCCCACGGTGTGATGTGGTCGCCCTCCATAAACTCCAGGTCATACTCCTTGCCGCAAATGACGCACCGGTGTCCCTGCTCCTCCCACTTCGCCAGTTTGATGTCTTCGGGGAAGGCACGTAAGTCAAGATAGTGCTCATCGCCCGTCAGCACGTAGGGTATGATGCCCGACTTTCGTTGTATCTCGCTGTCGAGCATCAGCGCGGAGATGCGCTCGCCGAGTTCTTTCGTGTTAAGGGCATCGGCACCGAACTTGTCGTAGAATTCTGCCCAGTCCAGTCCTTTCATAATTTTGCGGAAGCGGCGCATATCAAAGTTTGTTTGCACCCAGTTAAGCACCGTCTGAAAGTATGTCCACAAGGGGCTGGCGTTGGCATCGTGTTGGTGTTGTGCCATATAGCCTACGGCTGTTTGACGTTTTCCGTTGCGCGTCTCGTGGTCGGCCATCCATTCCAGGGCTTTCTTCAAAAAATCCTGACGGATAGGAGTGCCGTTCACGAGGTCTTTGCCCAAGCGGTACGCACCACAGTTTGATTTTGAGAAGTGACGCTTAGCATCGCTGACGAACGGCCCGGCATAGACGGCGTTGTTTATCTCCTGCTCATTGAGCGGCTTGCCTGCAATGTTGATAGTCTTGAACCACTCCAGCTTCTCGCTCGCCTCACCCTCGCAAACATATATGGTAAGCGGATAGTTCAAGATACGTTCTTGTATGTCTTTCGGATGGTTGAAGAAATTCTTGAATTCGTACGAGAACTTGCCCGCCACGTACTCGCAGAGCGCGAGCGTGCGCTGCTGGCCGTCCATCACCTCGTAGGGGCAGTCGGCATCGTCGGCGCGGCGCACCCAGTACATCACGTTCAGCGGGTAGCCCCGCAGCACGGTAGTAATCACGGCCTGCTGCTCCCGCTCGTTGTAGATAAACTCGCGCTGGTAGGGCGGGCGAATGTCGAGCCGTCCGTCGTAGCCGCGCACACCCTGCTCGTCGTTGTTCACGTAGCCCTTGGTGATTTCGCCAACGGTCACGCTGATTTGCTTAATCGTCATCATAGGCATATAGTCAGTTCCTTGATATACTCGGCAATTCGCTCTTTCAGGAAAGGCAGGTCCTCTTTGTAGGTGTCCCAGATGTAGGCTGCATTTGTCGTGACGTAGCCATGCACAAGATGGTTGCGCATATCCACAATGTCGCGCCATGGAATCTCTGCGTGTGCACTGCGGAATTCGTGTGTCAGCATGTTGGCAGCCTCACCTATAATCATTGTGTTGTACACAACGGCGTGGAAACACATGCTGTCGGCCTTCATGTCTTCGAATGTCTTGTCTTGCAGATACGACTCAATGTTATTGATGCACTCAATGATGTGCTGCAGTCGGTCCAGGTCTCTAATACGCTCTCTCATAGATTATCTTCTTTTCACGTTCTGCGGTCTGCGATGCTGCGGGGCGCAATGTGCCGTCTTCCACCAGGTCTACCTTGCGCCCAAGCAGTTCTTCCATTTCACGGTGCATCCGGGTGTAGCGGAGTAGCCCTATGGGGGTGCTCCGGTCGAACACTACCAGGATGTCTACGTCGCTTTCGGGTGTCTCCTCGCCTCGGGCAAACGACCCGAACAGCCAGGCACGGCGCACGGGTTGCGTCTTGAAGTATTCGGCTATCTGCTGTGTCATTGCTTGTGTACTCATCTTCAGCTTGTTCTGAAATTTTGTGTCATTATATGGCTATCAGTTCGCGACCCACTGTGCGCAGTGTTTCGTAAATCATATTCATACGGCTCTCGCTGGGTGTCTTTTTCCCGCTGATATACTGCGCCATCAGGCTCTGCGAGATGCCCATCCGGCGTGCCATGGCCGACACGTTCAGTTCCGGGTGAGCCATAAACAGGCGGTAGAGTCCGGTGGTGGGCTGCTTGTCGAAGAACCCGTCGAAGCACAAGTCCTCGTCAATCTCCGGCCAGTGAATGCCGTAGTCGTCGGCTTCATATTTGCGCAACTGTTCCAAGGTGGCATGTTTCAGTCTTGGGTAGTCGGCCAGCAGCTCGCAGGCCTCCTTACCCTCGTCGGTTCTGATCCACACAGCGGTGTCGGTCAGCCAGATCTTTTCTACTTTCATCGTTACGGTCCTTCGCTGTTTTTGTGCAAAGATAGGTAATAAATTTATAACCACCAAATGTTTATGGACATTTCTCACTATTTGCGCGGCATCAAAGCTTCTGGGGGTGTTTGTTGCGGATTAGGATTCTTGCATATTTGCGCACGCCATTGATGTAGGGGCGGTCGTACTTAGCGTAGCCGGGGATTCTTAAGTCTGATAAAGATACGCTTGTATTTCTTACCCCCCCCACTAACGGCTGAGCGACACCACTGTCTTGCTTCCACAAGCCGTTGGAGACGCCTTTGCCTTCACTCTCAGTTGCACCTATGATTTCAAATTGCTCTGGGTTGTACTTGTCGAGGAAGGTGATGGGAACGCCCATTACGCCGTCGTAGTCGAAGGGGATGTCTGAGGTCTTGCTGACTTCTATCGCGTCGTAGTTGTCGTAAGTAGGATATTCCTCGGGCGAGTAGTGGCAAACCAAATCCATTTCCTCGTGGCGCTTGTTGTGGTCGAGGTTGGTGAACCAATGGCAATTGCGGAACTTCACCAAATCGGTCTCTTTGTCATATACTCCATCAGCATATTCGCGCCTTGTCTCTTCGGGAACTCGGAAATAGGCATTTCCTGCGTTAAAACCATAGCCCAGCCACAGCCTGTTCTCCATTATCAAGGGAAAGACCTCCTTGTAAGTAATGGCATTGACGTTCCCTATTATCAGGAACTTCTTCCCGTACTCCATCAGCTGCGCCACGTACTCGCGGAAGAGCGAGAACGGCGGGTTGGTCACTACGATGTCGGCCTGCTTGAGCAGCTCTATGCACTCCGGCGAGCGGAAGTCGCCGTTGCCGTGCAGCACGGAGAGCACGTTCTTGTCGTTCTGTATCAGATGCTCCACGTCGGCCAGGTCCACGGCCCCGTCGCCGTTCACGTCCGTCACCTCCGTAATCTCCACCTTGTAGGCCGTCTTCCGCTGGTTGCCATCGGCGTCGAGTGAGAAGAGCGACAGCTGCGTGCCCGCCACGGGCGAGCCGTCGTAGCAGGTGCAGATGAGCTTCTTCAAGCCCAGCTGGTTGAAGCGCAGGGCGAAGTACTTGAAGAAGTTCGACTCGTAGGGGTCGTCGCAGTTGCACAGCACCACCTTCCCCGCGAAGTGCGGCCAGTAGTGCTGCAGCTCGCGCTCTATGTCGGTCAGCTGCGTGTAGAACTCGTCTTTCTTGGCCGTCTTGGCCGCATTCAGATTCTTGTTTGCCATAGTGCTGTTTGAATACGTTTGTCTTCGGCATTCTTTTGCTCGCCAAGGCAACGCTTACAGGTTTATGTCACGGCAATAATAGCCTTTTGGATTTCGTTTATAATTTGCTGTGCTTGGGTCGCTTCGTTGAATGTTGTCGCGTGGTGCTGCCCCGCCGTAAACAGAGTGGTACGCAGTTCGTTGTCGGCCACGAGGCGATGGATAGCCGCACCCATCCCGTCCACGTCGTCGGGGCCGACATAGAGTGCGCCGTTGCCTCCTGCCTCTTCTAAACAAGAGCCCGTGGCGGCCACAACGGGTATGCCGCTTCGTAGTGCCTCAAGCACGGGGATACCAAACCCCTCAAAGCGCGAGGGGTAAGCAAACACTGAAGCCAAACGATAGAGTGCGGGCAGGTCGGCAAATGGCACGTTGGAAAAAATGTGTAGGCGTTGCGCTACGCCGAGCCGTTCCGCTTCTTTTTCCACACGAGCTGTGTAGGGTGTGCGCCGCCCCACTAATACGAGTGCTATTTCTTTGGGCAGTGAGGGTAGTGCGCGCACCAGCAGCAGAGTGTTTTTGCGCTCCTCTATCGTGCCGACGCTAAGCACAAATTTTTCGGGGAGTGCGTAGCGACGGCTCACCTCGTCCTCTTTCGTGCGGTCGTGCTGAGCCGTAAATGCCGCGTCGCAACCTTGATAAACCACGGAGATACGCTCTGCATCTATACCGAAGAAGCGCACCACATCGCGCTTCGTACATTCACTCACGGCAATAATCCGGTTAGCGGCCTCACAAGCGCGGCGCATCTTGTAGGCATAGATACGGCAGTCAATGGCATTATAGTATTGTGGATAGCGAAGATAGATAAGGTCGTGTATCGTGACGACACTCGGCACGCCCGTCTTTTTTATCTTGAGCGGCAGGTCTCCCGTAAGGCCCAGAAACACATCAGCACCCTGCTGCGCCACGTCGTCGGCCATACCCCACAAACGCCAAAGTTCCGGACACTGCCAACGTCCCGGTCCTGCTACAAAGAGGTTTGCGTGTCTTGCGAGTAACCGTTGCATCTGAGGCACGCCGTGTGTGTTGGGTGTAAAAGCCACATACTCGTGTTGTGGATAGTAGCGACAAAGGATGTCAAGCACGTAGCGGCTATAGTTGCCGAGGCCTGTGCTGTTGCTGAAAGCGAGTTTGGCGTTGAATGCTATTTTCATCGCAGCAAAGGTAAGGCATTTTTAGATAATAACGTATCTTTGCCCTGGCTTAACACTCCGGAGACGGCCTTTTTTGTACCTAAACATTCTTCACCAACACTCCTCTTCTTCCGATGAAACGCTCGTTATTATGCCTTATGCTCTCTGTATGTTCGCTCGGCCTCTGTGCCGAAAAAAACCCGCAACCCATAAGTGCCTTGCTCAACCGTATCGGCGGCGCAGGCACGGCAGACCGTTTTGAAACGGAGGTGGATGCCAGCCTGTCAACCGACGGAAGAGAAACGTTCGTCGTAGGACAGCGCGGCGGCAAACCTTATATCGGCGGCTCCACGCTCAGTGCCGCGACGATGGGCATCGGCAACTATCTTAGCCGCCATGCTCATCTGCAGATTTCGTGGAACCAGCTCCGTGTTCCACTAACCACCGCCGAGCTGCCCCTGCCGTGCTGCGATGAGGTGAGTACCACGAGTGCTGAGCTACGCTACTACCTGAATTACTGTACGTTCTCTTATACTATGGCTTTCTGGACTTGGGAGCGGTGGGAGCAGGAGATCGACTGGATGGCACTCCACGGCATCAATATGCCGTTGCAGCTTGTGGGTACGGAGGCCGTCTGGTGGCGCGTCTTGCCACGTTTAGGCTACACGGCCGAGGAGGCCGGACGTTTTATCGCTGGCCCGGCTTTTCAGGCGTGGTTTTTGATGGGCAACCTCGAAGGCTGGGGCGGTCCTAACCCCGAGGGGTGGTACAGTGAGCGCGAGCGGGTGGCGAGGCAAATCCTACAGCGTGAGCGCGAGCTCGGTATGGAGCCGGTGTTGCCGGGCTACGCCGGTATGGTGCCTTCCGACTTCTTGGAACGACACGGCCGCACACGCGATGCCGGCGGCTGGTGCGGGTTTAGCCGACCGGGGTTTCTCTTGCCTACCGACAGCCTCTTCCCCCGCGTGGCGCAGACGTACTACGAGGAGTTGGAAAAGCTGATGGGCAAATCGAAATACTATAGTATGGATCTCTTCCACGAGGGAGGCAATACACAAGGTGTTGATCTCCACGCTGCGTTTCTCAACACCTACAACGCGATGCTTGCCGCCGCTCCTGGTAGTCGGTGGGTGCTACAAGCCTGGGGCGAGAACCCCAGGCCGGCGTGTCTGGAGGCAGTGCCTGTGGGCGGGCTGATAGTGTTAGACCTTTTTGCCGACGGCGAGCCGCGTTATAAGAACGGCTTCCGTAGCCACGACTTTATCTATTGTATGCTCCACAACTTCGGGGGACGCACCGGGCTGCACGGACGTTTGCAACGCACGCTCTCGGACTACTATGAAGCCACGCAAGAGCCTGGCTTCGTGGGCATAGGCTCCGCACCCGAGGGGGCGGAAACAAATCCTGTTTGCTACGAGTTTCTGTACCAAAGTGCTTGGGATAGCGTGGCCGACCTTGATGCGTGGCTGTCCGACTACGCCACGGCACGTTACGGCAGTCATACGGCACTGGCCGACAGTGCGTGGATACTCCTGGCGCGTTCGGTGTATGCTTGTCCTGACAACAGGCAAGGCACGAGCGAACCCATCGTCTGTGCACGTCCGGCACTGGAGATAGACCGCGTTTCCACGTGGAGCCGCAGCGACTTGTATTGGAACCCGGGCTTTGTGCGGCGCGCGGCGGCTTATCTCTTGGCAGAGCGAAAGACGCTCGGCAAGAGTCCCGCCTATGCTTACGATGTGGTTGACCTCGTCCGCCAATGCCTCACCGACGAGGCACAGGTGCGCCTGGGCCAAGTGGCGGAGGCCAGCACGACGGGCGGCGAGAGTCTGCGCGTGGCAGTGAAAGCCTATCTGGAACTTATTGCCGACCTCGACCGTCTGCTCTCCACCCATCCGGCGTTTATGGCTGGCACATGGATAGCTCAGGCACGCCAGGCGGCGGAGGATATAGACGATACCGCTGCGCCTAATGAGCGACAGGAAATACTGCGCCTCTTCGACCACAACGCACGCCTGCTCATCACCACCTGGGGACACGAACGCGCCGCCAACCAAGGCGGACTGCACGACTATTCCAACCGCGAGTGGGGCGGACTGCTGCAAACCTTCTACCTGCCACGATGGAAACGCTTTTTTGACAACCTCATTGCCAACGAACCCACCCCGAGTCCTGCAGAGTGGTATGCTATGGAGGCTGATTGGGCAGGCGATGCCTCTCTGGCTCTGCCCGCCCGCCAACAAGGGGCACCCATTAGTGCTGCGGCAAAACTCTTTTCCAAATACTTCGGGGCGATATAACCGGGGTGTTCTATAAAGCCCAATGGCCAAGAGCCGAACTTGTGCGAGCTCTGAAATGGCGAGAAAGCGTACTGTTCGAAGGAAAGAGGGCTTTTGTGTTGAGCCTGCCGATATGAAACTTATAGAAGTGGCGTATGAGTGTCGCTCATAGCAGGGGCACGGTGCTCTCTGCTATGAAGGACTAAAATAGAGCCTTAACAAAACGCTTTACTTTGAGGTGCGTTTGCCAATCGGGTTTGGCAAACGCATTGATTTTGAGTGTTAAAAGAGTTTAAAGGCTTTTTGTCCGTTGATAAAACGTGTTGTGCGTGGATAAGTTTGTGGAAAAAACAACCGTGACGCATCCTTTTGATGCTGTAAATGAATAAGATACGTAGCAGAGGCCTGTGTTTTAAGCCAAGAAGGAAACAGTGTTGAAAAGCAATGTAGAACTTACAAAAACGGGTCGTTTCAAAAAGTTAAAAGACTGAAACACAGAAAAAAAAGACTTGGAAGCGTGGCCGTTGCACCCTACTTTTGCAGCGCAAACCTCACAGGGGCTACCCGCCGTGACAGATTTTCCTTACCGAAGATACCTTATAAAAAATAAGGAGCGGGCATCAAGGGTCGAAACAGCCACCTAATACAAACAAATCCTATTTGGATGTTTCCCCGTCGCTGTGAAAAAAATTTAATTATGACAGTAAAGAAAATCCTTTTCGGAATTCTCCTGTGTTCATTCGCATTCATTGGAACCCCCGATGCTCAGGCGCAGACGATGCGCGGCAAGGCATCTTACTATGCTGGTAAGTTCCACGGACGTCGCACGAGTAGCGGCGAAATCTTCCACAAAGACAGCCTCACGTGTGCCCACCGCACGTTGCCGTTCGGCACGATGCTCCGTGTGCGCAACACCGCCAACGGGCGCGAGGTAGTGGTGCGTGTCACCGACCGCGGCCCGTTTGCTCGCGGACGCATTGTTGACCTCTCGCTCGGCGCAGCACGCCAACTTGGAATGGTGGCCGCCGGGGTGACGGGCGTGGAAGTGGAGGTGATTTCCAGCCCAAACGCTGCCAGCACCCGCCAAAGAGGCACCGCAGGCACAAAACATTAAACGCCGAGCCATCTATTTTAAACGCCGAGCGCATCTATTTTATAAAGTGTGACTATATTTTTACAAACAAAGCCTATGTTTTTACAAATATAGGCTTTGTTTGTAAAAATATAGTCACACTTTCAATTCTTTAAGCGTCAGTGTTTAAAATAGCTCGCACTTCGTAACTTTTGTGCGGCGGAGAGATTTTTTTCTTGCATATTAAAAATTCACAACGCCTGAGCGTATATATAAATAAAAGTAGGACTTTTGCGTTAAGGCAGAAGAGCGAAGTGACGCTTGCTTCAGCTTTGCCTTGGCGAGCAAAAGTCTGTCGGAGACAAGCGACACCAATCCACCGATTTACGCATCACGCCCGTTGATGAAAGTTAGCGAGACAGAAATACTCATACGATCCGCCCAGCGCGGTGAGCAACAGGCCTACAGAAGATTGTTTGAGGCATATAGCCCTGGCGTTTATGCTTCCGTGTGTCGGCTTACGGGGCATACAGCGGTGGCTGAGGAAATCACGCAAGACGTGTTTCTTCGTGCTTTCACGGCACTTTCGACGTTTGATAGCCGGCGGGCATCGTTCTACACCTGGTTACAACGCCTCGCCTACAACGCCAGTGTGTCCTATCTGCGACTAAAACCTCCGCCAGAGCCAATAACACTCTCTGATGACACCGCCGAGCCGAAAGCCTTCACCGAGGCGGCCCTGCAAGAAGCCTTTGCGTCTGACGACGACAATTTGATAGAAAAACTCACCCGTGCCATCGAACAACTGCCAGCCCCCGACAAACACCTGCTCACCCTCTACTACTACGAAAATCTCACCCTAAAAGAAATTGGCTACATACTCGGTGTGAGCATCCCCACGTTGAGCATTCGCCTAAAAAAGATACGACAAAAACTCTACCTCTTCCTCACCGCTTCTTCCCTATGAATACCCCTGTGTCACCCCCTCGCGCGCTGCGCAAAGCCCTCGCTACGTTGGCACAACGCCAGCCGAGTCCTCCCGAAGGAATGGCAGAACGCTTTATGACACGTTTGGCTGCCGCAGAAGCCGAGGGTCTTTTGCTTCAAAAGCCTCGTCGCCGTCGTAACGTGCTTCCGCTCGTGTGGCTCTCGGTCGCCGCCGCAGCCTCTGCCGCCGCAGCGGTGATAGTAGGCCTCGTGCTTCTGTGGCCTCAACCTGCTGCCGACCACCTTGCAGCAGTGAGTACGTCGGGCCACGTGCCTGTAGCTACCACGCCGCCGTGCGAGCCACCAACCAGCCCCCAGCATATCACCTACGCCTCTCAGCATTTACCGGCAACGATTGCGCCTACTCGGCAAGCCCCGCGTAGGATAGAACACGCTCAGCGGCTCATACCCACATCACAAACCGACACCACCGCCGTCGAACTTCCACAAACAATGCCCGAACCGATAACGCCTGCCGTCGTTCCGGCCACAGCAACAACGCCTACAGCACAGCCTGCGGCGCAAATCCTCGCGGCAGACACACACGAGGAAAAACCGCGCACGCCGTTCTCCGACCGCCAGAGGGAGTTAGATCGCCAGGCCTATCTCTCTCAGCACAGCCACGCCAGACTTATCATTGACGAACGCATTGCCGCCGACCGAATAAGCGCGAGAGAAATTCTTCAGCAGGTATCGACTGCAGCGCAAACTCTTTTCTCCGAACAACCTAAACCTATTGCTATATGAAACGCGTCATTCTTTTTGCATCACTCTTGTTGGCACTCACCTCTGTTATGCCTGTTGCTGCGCAAAGTACAATTGACGAGGCCATAAAACGCCTTATCAGTCATAAGAAAGCCGCCGTGAGCTATACGTCATCCTTTGACGGCTTCAATCCTACGGCAGAAAGTGTAGTAAGTCGCCGAGCCTGCTACCTTGAGGTTTATACATTTACGATAAAAAAGAAATACAGTTCGCTCATCAACGATGTAGAGGCAGCTATGCTCTCTCAGAAATCAAACCCCGCCTGCTATCGCTTAGAGCACTACTCACCAAACTCTCACGAGAAGCCTCGTGCCTTGGCTATTGTCTATGGGCAGAACGCCGAAAACAAAATAGAAATCGGCAAGTACCAAGCAAATAACTACACCATAGTGAACCTTGCCGACCAAAGCGCAGAAGCTGCCGGACAGTATCGCACCTGCTACGCCATAGAATGGTCAGACATCAACAAAACCATACAGGGACGTATCATCATCTCCTACGCTCGCATACCATCGTTGGCAACAAACATACCTACAACGCCGTATTACGCCACCCAGTCGCCCGACAACATCGATCTTTCTTTCGTAACCGACACTGTGGTAGCATTAAGCGGACAATATTTCCCTTACGATCTCCTCAGAGAGGGGAAACTGGCTTTTCCCACAGAGTTGTTTCTTAAAGGCGAACCGCTACCGATTATCAACGCCCTAATGGGTGCTCTCAGAGAATCCGATGCCGAAGATCAACCTCTTGTAGCCTCTATACTCTATCGCGTGATAAAAGATGCCGTAGCCAATCATCTATTCTCCGATGCGGAGCGAAAAATGCTCATAAGTCAACTTGAACGAATGATACCCGCGGTTAGCCCAAACGATACGCGATATCAGACCGCGATAGACTATCTGCGACTCTCCATTACCATTCTTTCAGAAGATGTAACCCCATAATGAAGTTGGTTAATATGTGAATGCGGGGATGCACAAGGCTTGTGCGTCCTCGTGCTTTGATTAGCCACCTATGCAACCGCTCCTACAGCAAGCAACACCAATTCTCCTCTTTTGTTTTTAGGGTGCGTTCTGTTCATTTCCACGCTTAAGTTTGACATAGTTGGGGCTTTAACCTTTTGTCGTCTTTATGGCTCTTTTTTGCTTCCTGCTGTAAGTTTCATCGGTCGTGTAGCTCGCTACACTCACTCTTCAACTGACCGTCTGCAAGCAAAAAAGCTCAGCAATCTGGCGCAACAAAACTCCCACAAGCGCATTTCCGTTGAACAAACTCCTATAGTCATAGTCAAGATAAAGGCTTTCAATAAAGGAAAAAAGGCCATAGATTTGCACAATCGTTCAGATTGAACTATTTTTGCCCCGCTTTGTTGCCCCGCCGAGGCTATCACTCGCTCCGCCTGTCAAGTTAGCCTTGCCACATCAAGCAACGCGCAACAAACTACCGACATTCCTTAAAAGACTATGGCAAAACGAAAGATACAATTCAGTCTCGTTTACCGAGATATGTTTCAAAGTTACGGCAAATTCCAGCCGCGTAAGGATCAATTAGAACGCATTGCCCCCGTTATCGTACGTATGGGCTGCTTCGCCCGTGTGGAAACCAACGGCGGCGCATTTGAACAGGTAAATCTCCTCTACGGCGAGAACCCCAACGCCGCCGTGCGTGCCGTCACCAAGATCTACCACGCTGCAGGCATACAGACCCATATGCTCGACAGAGGCCTCAACGCCTTGCGTATGTTTCCCTGCTCTGCCGACCTCCGCCGCCTTCAATACAAGGTGAAACACGCTCAGGGAGTGGACATCCCGCGCATCTTCTGCGGACTCAACGACGTGCGCAACATCATTCCGTCTATCCGCTGGGCGCTTGAAGCAGGCATGATACCGCAAGGCACGCTCTGTATCACCAATTCTCCCATCCACACCGCAGCCTATTATGCCGACATCGCCGACCAACTCATTGAGGCCGGAGCACCCGAGATATGCCTCAAAGATATGGCGGGTATCGGCCAACCCGCGCTGCTCGGCGAACTTTGTGGGCTCATCAAGGCCAAACACCCCGAGGTCATTGTGGAATACCACGGACACAGCGGGCCAGGGCTACAGATGGCAAGCATACTTGAACTGGCACGCAACGGTGTTGACATCATCGACACCGCCATGGAGCCGCTGTCGTGGGGAAAAGGACATGCCGACATCATTTCCGTACAGAGCATGCTCCGCAACAGCGGATACGATGTTCCCGACATCAATATGGAAGCCTATATGGAGGCACGCGCACTCACACAAGAGTTCCTCGACGACTTCCTTGGCTACTTCGTTAATCCGAACAACCACTTGGAATCTTCGCTCCTGCTCGGCAGCGGTCTGCCGGGCGGGATGATGGGTTCGATGATGGCCGACCTCAAAGGCGCGATGGGTGCTATAAATATGAACCGCGAAAAGAAAGGCGAACCCGCCTATACCGAGGACCAACTCCTCATTCGCCTCTTCGACGAAGTGGGCTATGTATGGCCAAGAGTGGGCTATCCACCCTTGGTTACACCCTTCAGCCAGTATGTGAAGAACATCGCACTGATGAACCTGCTCTGCCAATCAATGGACAAGCCGCGTTTCTCAATGATGGACGACAACATGTGGGGTATGATTCTCGGAAAGAGCGGCCACCTGCCTGGCCCTGTGGCTCCCGAGATTGTTGCACTGGCCGAGGAGAAAGGCTATACGTTCTATACCGACGACCCACAAGCGCTTTATCCCGACTGCCTCGACAAATTTCGCGAAGAAATGGCGGCCAATGGTTGGGATGTCGGACAAGACGAGGAGGAACTCTACGAGTTTGCTATGCACGAGCGCCAATACCGCGACTACAAGAGCGGAGAAGCAAAAAAACGCTTCCTCGCCGACCTGCAACAGGCCAAAGACCAAGCCCTACAAGGCAGCAACAAAATGAGTTTGGAGGAAGCCACAGCCTTCAAACACGCGAAGGCCGATGCGCTGGTAGCCACAGAAAGCGGCATCGTGCTCTACGAAATACTCGGCGAGGGCGAGGCCGTGGCTGCCATAGAACCCTACATCGGAAAGGAATACACCGAGGCAGAACGCTTCTGCTATATAGAAAACGGACACGGCAGCATCTTAGAAATACCTGCGGCCTTGGGCGGCAAATTAGTAGAAATATGCGCCCGACAAGGCAGCCACGTCAACAAAGGCGACGTGCTGGCCTACATACAACGCCCCGAGGCATAACACGTTAAGGAAGTGTTCTTACCCCTTAAGCCCGGAAAGTGCTGCGAAGTGCTTTCCGGGCTTTTTCTTCGGGCGGATGAACGCCAATGCCTCGCGCAAAATCGTGGCATGAAGCACAAACAAAATAAGAAAATAAGCACCTGCCGCTAATACCGTCCGCACGGCAAGGCGCAACACCATTGCTGCGATGCCTGTTGTGGCAAAATATACCACACCCACGGAGAACACAGCGATGAGAAGAAAAGGTAGCGTGTCGCGCAGCAAATCCGTCAGCCGCAAACCCACAAAGCGCGACGCCGCCACGTGCCACACAAAAAACCACAACACGTTCAGCGCGGCATACACCGCCACCATCGTTTCCATACCATACGACGCGGCACACAACACCGCCCCTACTTGCAACACAATCAACAACACGTTCATACGCATATACACCCCGCTTTTTCCTGCAGCCACCGTCATTTGCTGGAAAAGGGCGTGCAACGGCAAGAACGCCCCGCCGATACATAGCAAGCGCAACAGCGGCACACTGCCCAGCCACTTCGCACCCACGGTGACAAGAAGAAACTCCTCGCTCACACTGCTCAGACCTATCATAACGGGAAAACAAAGAAACGACGTGAAGCGAAGCATCTTGCGGAACGCGCGTAAGCGTCCGCTCAGGCTTTCGCCGATAGACGAGAGTATCGGCTGCGCCACAGGTTTCACTGTGTCGCTCACCACACCCGCCGCCATCGTGTTCCATTTATTCGCCTGAGTGAAAAAGCCCACGAGGTGCATCTGCCCGGCGAAAATCTTGCCAAAGACGAGCGAGAGGATGTTGTTAGAAAGGCCGTTGACGATATTCGTTACTAAGAGTTTGCTGCTAAAGCCAAACATCTGGCGCACGGGGCCAAAATCTATCTGCAACGACGGACGCCAAGGCACACAAAGGAATCGCCCCACAAAGAACGCTCCCACATAAACAATCTGTTGCCACGCCAAACTCCAATAACTATATCCGCAGGCCGCCAACACAATGCCCACCCCGCCGCTGCACAGGAGCGACACAACACCGAGCACGGCTTTCTCGCGGTTCATCAGTTCGCGAAACATATAGGCGGAAAAGGCCGTACCGAAACCTGCTATGACGCTTGAGAAAAACACAAAGCGCGCCAAGCGGCACAACTCCGCTTTGCCAAAGAAATCGGCAATGAGCGGCGCGCAGGCAAATAACACGGCGTAGATAGCAAGGCTCATCACCACGCTGAACCAAAATACTGAGTTGTAGTCGCGCGCCGTGGCACGTTTTAAGTTTGCTATCGCAGCAATAAATCCGCTTTCTTGCAACGCCCCGGCCACTACGGTGAACACCAGCAGCACGCCAACCATACCATAGTCCTCGGGCGTGAGCAAGTTGGCCAACACAATGCCGAACACCAAGTTCAGCAGTTGTGTTGCTACGCTTGAAAACCCGCTCCAGAAGAGGTTTCGTGCCGTACGCTCCTTAAGGCTCTCAGACATGGCGAAGCGAAGATTTGCGCTGATGGGTAAAAAGTTATTGGTTGGCAACCCGTCTATTCACAAAAAGCATTGCGTAGGGGTTAACGCCTGCAGCGTATTTGGCTATAACCTCTCCGCCGGCATCAAAGCGATAAACGCTCCCTGCCGAGGTGTAACTAACCGTGCCGCTCTCGGTAAGTCCGTTCTCGCCCACATAGATGTCGCCGCCGCTGGGGTTTACCTTCACAAACGTAGCCGCCACGGGGCGTTCCGAGGCAGACGAGAGAAAATCGTCGCTAAGCAGTGTGCCAGTGCTTGCGGCATAGGTTTGGTAGGTACACGAACTCCTCTCGTTCCAAACGTCGTCGAAGGTACTCGTGCGCCCCACTACGTAAAGCACCCCGTCGCAAACGTCTATATACGTACCAGGACAAACATTAGTTGCTGTGCCTGAGGACGACACTTTATAGACAGCGGAGGGAATGTCGTAGTAGTTGCCCGTGCAAACAACAAATACATTGCCTGCATCGTCGGTCGCTATCTGATTATAGGGGTTCAAGCCCACAACAATATATTCGCGCTGAAGCGTTGCGGGGTTTACCTTTGCCAAGAAGTTGCCACCTTCTTCCTGCCCCAAACCACGACCGATAGCCACATAAACAGAGCCATTCGCACAAACAGAGGCATAAGCCGTGTGTCCTACGGTGTCTTTCTGCTCAACCTCTAAACTTGTGGCATTGATGCGGAAGATACTATCCGCACCCACGGCAAACACTTGATTGCCGTCCGTGCATACGCTCTGTGGGGTGGGAACAGCAATGCTACCTACGGCACGCAGCGAGCTTTTGTCGAACACAGCCACTGCGCTGCGCTCATATTGCGGCACAAAGATGTATCCACCACACTCCACTATGTTTTCGGGCGTACCCTCCAAGCTCTTATACGAGGGGGTGTACACGCCGTCGTTGAGGGTCAGCAAGTCGAGCGTACCAGAAACGCCACCCATCAAGCCTTGGTTTATTACAATTACACTCGGCTCATCGGTGATTTCCAACACTGTGCTTTCATCATCGTCGCACGCTGCCAAAAAAGCCAACAGCAGGGCAGGGGCAAGAAAGATTTTAGTAAAAGGTTTCATTATGAAAGGTTTTTAGAGTTCTGACAAGTTTGCTAAGACAGATGCAAAAGTAGAGAAAAAGCCTCCAACAAACTATCGGAAGAATAGATTTGTATCTGTTTTTGGTTAAAGAAATCTAAAAATCCGCTTATTTTTTTGCAACCTATCATTGGCGGTGTACTTTTGCCGAGCAAGTACGAACCATGTATTCTTCGGGGCTGAATGGATTTGACAGCGAAAGAAGGGGTTTGTAAGCACGCAGTGCGCCGTAGGTGGGCACTCTAATCTCGGCCTTCGACAACTAATTGGCGAAAACTCTTACGCTCTCGCTGCGTAAACTGAAGCATAGTAAGTTTACCTTTATCCTCGCTCCAGGAGCGGGGACGAGACATCGCCCGAAGTAGCCCTTTTTCCGAGGCGATTTCTATGTGGGCGGTGCAGCAAAATCGGGAATAGCCCCCGGTGGCCTCGCACCCCGGGCGAACATTCAAAAGAGGATAAGGCGATGTCTTTGGTTGTCCTGACCGCGGCCTCGATCGAAAACAAAAACAGGACTAAGCGTGTAGAAAGCACATTCGTTCTTCGTTTGGACGAGGGTTCAATCCCCTCCAGCTCCACCAATGAAATAGTTAAGAAAAAGAGTCTTGACTACCCTAAATCCCACAACGTACACCAAACCTTAGGTGTACTTTGTGGGATTTAGGGTGTCGTGGTAAAACCCCAGACCCGTCGTTAGACATTATGTATGAGATGTTTTACGGCCAAAAACACTTTTTCGGTTTTATGACAGACTTGGATTAAACCTTTTGCAGCTGCTTCCGTCAAAGACAAAGAGAAAACAAATCAAACATTTTTATCACATTATGAGAAAAATCCTTATTCTTCTTGCCGTGGCCTTAGTAGGTCTTACGGCAGCCGCACAAAACCGAGGAAACGGAGGCAGAAATCGTAACGGCGACCCCCGTCAAGGTATGCAACGTATGGCTGAGCAGATGGCTAAAGAAATGAAACTCACAGGCGATACCAAGGAGTGGTTCATTCCGCTCTATGTGGAGTATCGCGACACATTGATGGCTACTCAGCGTGCAGAGCGTGTAGATGACAAAGTTCTTGAGGGAATGGCCGATGCCGATGTAACGGCACTCATTGAGCAAAGTCTGCAAAAGGACGACGCAGCAACGGCTCTCAAGCGCGAATACTTAGCAAAGTTCCGCACACGCCTCACAGAGAAACAAGTATATCGTGTAATGGTGGGTGGTATGCGTCCGCGCGGTGGCGAACAGCGCCAACGTGGAAACAACAGCGATAGCGAGTCTGGCGATTTCCCCGGTGGCTTCCCCGGTGGCTTCCCTGGTGGCGGCCCCGGCGGTGGTGGCCCGGACTTCTAACGTCATCCCGTTTCAAACAAACTGCGGCTATGCTCGTATCTCCTACAAGCGTAGCCGCAGTGTTTTTTTTAATAGTTCAATGTAAGACGAACCTTATTTTTCAACGCCTGCTTTTAGGGTGTAACACAACCAGCGGAATAAGCATTTCCTCCATAGAGATACCACCGTGCTGGAAGGTGTTGCGATAGTACTGCACATAGTGGTTGTAATTGTTGGGATAAGCAAAAAAGCGTCGGCCACTGGTATAGATATACGTAGTAGAAAGGTTGGGTGCGGGCAGCCCGAAGCGTTCCGGCTTTTTCATTTCAAAGACTTCGCGCTGCGGATAACTGAGGTTGCGTCCAAGTTTGTAGCGCAGGTTGGTGTTCACCTCGCGGTCGCCAATAACTTTTACGGGCGTATCCACGTAGATACTGCCGTGGTCGGTGGTGATAAGGATTTCTACGTCTTTCTTGGCAAGTGCTGCAAAAAGTTCTTTCACCGCTGTGTGGCGAAACCACGACAATGTGATACTGCGGTATGCGGCCTCGTCGCGCGCCAGTTCGCGCACCATTCGTGAGTCGGTGCGTGCATGGGAGAGGATGTCTATAAAGTTCACTACAAACACCGTGAAAGGTACGTCGCTCTCGGCAGGCATGGCATTCAACAAACGCTCCACTGCCTGGCTGTCGTTGAGCTTGTGATAACTGAAACGCTCTTTTTGGCGAAAACGCTCCATTTGCAGGCGCAGGAGATCCTCTTCGTGAAGGTTCTTCCCCTCCTCTTCTGTCTCCTCTACCCAAAGATGGGGATACATTTTCTTAATATCGGCCGGCATCAGCCCGGCAAAGATAGCATTGCGCGCATAACCCGTAGCGGTAGGTAGGATACCAAGGTAAAGGTCTTCGTCAATATAAAAATCATCGGAGAGCTCGGGAGAGAGGGCGCGCCATTGATCATAGCGAAAGTTGTCGAGAACGAAGAGCATCACGCGCTTTCCCTCTCGCAACAAGGGGAACACTCGTCGCTTCATCACATCGGGCGACATCAACGGACGCTCTTGCGGATTGGCCACCCAGTCCTCGTAGTTGCGTTTGACAAAGCGGAAGAACTGCGCGTTGGCCTCCTCTTTTTGTGTGGCCAGCATATCGCCCATTTGCACCGCACTCTCGCTTAGTTGCAACTCCCAGCGCACCAAGCTACGATAGAGTTCTTTCCACTGCTCAAAGTCGGGATTGTCGGCTATTTGCATCTGCAACTCACCAAAAGCACGGCTATAGGCCGACTGTGTTGCCTCGCTCACAATTTCGCGCTGGTGGATGTTTTTTTTCAGCGTAAGAAGTATCTGATTGGGATTGACGGGCTTGATAAGATAGTCGGCAATCTTTGCACCGATGGCTTGGTCCATCAAGTCTTCCTCTTCGTTTTTCGTCACCATCACCACCGGTACGTCGGGTTGTATCTCCTTGATGCCTTCAAGCGTTTCTAAGCCCGACAGGCCGGGCATGTTCTCGTCGAGCAGGATAAGGTCGAACGGCTGTGCCGTACATTTGCGCAATGCATCCGAACCATTGTTACACGTCGCTACCTCATAGCCTTTCTTTTCCAAGAACATCACATGAGGCTTGAGCATATCTATTTCATCGTCAATCCAAAGAAGTCGGGGTGTCATAAAAATAAAAGCAGCGATTGATTACAGCCGCAAAGTTACACAATTACAAAGAAACAAAAACCGTTAGCCGCTAACCATTGCGGTCTCTTTGCTAATCGCTTGTTGTTGAAACGATGATTTGTATTTGCTAACTCTATTTCGCGAAAACAGATAA
Source organism: uncultured Prevotellaceae bacterium (assembly GCA_937877625.1). Taxonomy (GTDB): domain Bacteria; phylum Bacteroidota; class Bacteroidia; order Bacteroidales; family Bacteroidaceae; genus Alloprevotella. The sequence goes on along the minus strand of CALFJG010000072.1, from coordinate 63,445 downwards.
AGCATTCCGCGAAGTAAGCATTATGGACTATTATCTAACTTCTTGCTAAGCCAAAACACTAACTTTGCCCAAAATGTTTTCAACGAGACCTTTCTTTTTCGCCTATGACATTTGACTGCAAGATGCTTGAGGCACACTATACGCGCTTTTCCGAGCGTATTCGCGAGGTACGCGAGGTGTTTAGGCAACCGCTAACACTTACAGAAAAGATATTGTTTGCTCACGCCACTGATGTCGGGGCATTAAAAGATGCTCGTCGCGGCAAGGACTATGGCACGTTTCGGCCTGACCGTGTAGCGATGCAGGATGCTACGGCACAAATGGCATTACTGCAGTTTATGAACACGGGAATGAAAGAGACAGCCGTACCTACCACGGTACACCTTGATCACCTCATTCGTGCCGAACGAGGCTCGGCGACCGACCTTCCCCGTGCCAAAGCGGAGAACGCCGAGGTGTACGAGTTTCTACGCACCGCTGCGGCACATTACGGTATAGGTTACTGGGGGCCGGGTGCTGGTATCATTCATCAGGTAGTTTTGGAGAACTATGCTTTTCCTGGTGGTATGATGGTAGGCACAGATAGTCACACGCCCAACGCCGGCGGGTTGGGTATGCTCGCTATTGGTGTTGGCGGAGCCGATGCCGTAGATGTGATGACGGGTATGGAATGGGAACTGCGACTGCCGCGTATCATCGGCGTGCGGCTTAGCGGGCAACTCACTCCGTGGGCTTCGGCTAAAGATGTGATACTGCATCTTTGCGGTCTGCTCACTACAAAAGGCGCTACCAATTGCATCATAGAATACTTTGGCGAAGGCACACGCTCGCTACCTGCCACGGGCAAAGCCACGATATGTAATATGGGTGCGGAAGTAGGAGCAACAACCTCCGTTTTTCCTTTTGACGAAAAAATAGCTGAATACTTGTGTGCCACGGGGCGAACCGATGTGGCACGTTGGGCTTCGATGTGTGGCCTATATGCCGATGAGGATGTGGTGCGCCAACCAGAGATGTACTACGACCGCGTGATAGACGTAGATCTTTCAGGAATAGAACCCTATGCCAATGGTCCATTCACGCCCGATGCTGCTTGCCCGGTGAGTAAGATGGCAGAGAAAGTAGAGCGCGAGGGGTTACCCGAACGTGTAGAGGCGGCTTTAGTAGGTAGTTGCACCAATTCTTCGTATCAAGACATTTCGCGTGTAGCAAGCGTATTAAAAGAAGCACTGGCACATGGTCTTTCGCCTAAAGCGCAGTTGTATATAAACCCAGGCTCGGAGCGTACACGTGCCACGTTGGAGCGCGATGGAGCGATGCACGTCCTGCGCCAGGCAGGAGCCATAGTGCTTACTAATGCTTGTGGCCCGTGTATAGGTCAATGGCTTCGCGAGGGCGCAGAACGAGGGGAGCGTAATACCATCGTAACGAGTTTCAACCGAAACTTTGTAGCACGTGCCGACGGCAACCCCAACACCTACGCTTTTGTTTGCTCGCCCGAAATGGTAGCGGCTTATGCACTTAGCGGCACGCTGAAGTTTAATCCCCTTACCGATACCATATATAATAGTAGCGGCTGCTCTGTCCTGCTCGCTCCTCCACAGGCTGAGGAGTTGCCACCAGACGGTTTTGAAAACACCCACGCTGGGTATGTTGCACCATCAGAAGAAGCGGGAGATGTAATTATTCCCGAAAACTCTGAGCGTCTGCAACGCCTGCAACCTTTTCCTGTACCGAAAGAAGCAGACTTTAACGACCTTCGCTTACTTATAAAAGTGCGTGGGAAATGCACCACTGACCATATCTCTAAGGCTGGACCTTGGCTGCGTTATCGTGGACATCTACAAAACATTTCAGAAAACCTCTTGCTCGGTGCTACAAACGCTTTCACGGGAGAAACAGGCCGAACGCTCAATGCTTTGACAAAAACATCGGAAACGCCTGCCAGTGTAGCAAGGACTTATTTGGAAGCAGGTATTGGCAGTGTTATCGTAGCCGAGGACAACTATGGCGAAGGCAGTAGCCGCGAGCACGCAGCTATGGAGCCCCGCTATCTCGGTGTGCGCATAGTTCTGGCTAAGAGTTTTGCACGTATCCACGAAACGAACCTCAAGAAGCAAGGCGTGCTTGCGCTCACCTTTGCCCATCCCGATGACTACGACCTTATACAGAGTGACGATAGTTTCACCCTTGAAGGCATCACGCATTTCTCGCCAGAGAGTACCCTTTCCCTACACATTATCCACACAGACGGCCAGCACGACCACGTTGCTGTTTGCCACACGTACAACGCTTTGCAAATAGACTGGTTCAAAGCGGGCTCGGCACTGAACTATATTAAGCTTTCTTCTAATAAACAACACAGTTGAAAAACACTCAAATTATGTCCACCATAACAGCTGACCATAACGGCAAACCCATCGTTCCTAATCACCCTACTATTCCTTTCGTGGAAGGCGATGGTGTGGGTTCGGAAGTGACGCGGTCAATGCTTCGTGTAGTAGATGAGGCGGTGAAACGAGCCTATGATGAGCGGCGCAGTATTCGTTGGAAAGAAGTGCTGGCAGGAAAAAAGGCTTACGACCAAACTGGCGAGTGGCTTCCCAAAGCCACAATGGAAGCCTTTCGTCAATATCTAATCGGTATAAAAGGCCCGCTTACCACACCCATCGGCGATGGTATTCGCTCACTGAACGTGGCTTTGCGCCAAGGACTTGACCTCTATGTGTGTCTGCGGCCTGTGCGATGGTTTGAGGGTGTTGTTTCTCCCGTGAAACGTCCACAAGATGTGGATATCACTGTTTTTCGCGAAAACACCGAGGATATATATGCTGGCATAGAATGGGATGCTAACACCGACAAGGCAAAGAAGTTTCTCTGCTTCTTGCAGGAAGAAATGGGTGTTACTAAAATACGTTTTCCCGAGACGAGTGCTTTCGGGGTAAAACCCGTGTCGCGTGAAGGCACCGAGCGTTTGATTCGTGCCGCAGCACGCTACACTATTGAAACAGGACGGAAGCACCTTACTCTGGTGCATAAAGGCAATATAATGAAGTTTACCGAAGGCGGTTTCAAACGCTGGGGCTATGAGCTTATTCAAAGAGAGTTTGCAGCAGAACTTAACAACGGAACGCTCATCGTAAACGACTGCATTGCTGATGCTTTCCTGCAAAACGCACTGCTCAAGCCCGAGGCATATAGCGTGGTAGCAACGCTCAATCTCAATGGTGACTACATTAGCGATATGCTTGCTGCGCAGGTGGGAGGTATCGGCATTTCTCCCGGTGCCAACATCAACTACACCACAGGACACGCTATCTTTGAGGCCACCCACGGCACCGCGCCGGATATTGCTGGAAAGAATATGGCAAATCCTTGCTCACTTATACTCTCTGCAACAATGCTGCTGGATTATATCGGATGGAGCGAGGCTGCAAGGATTATAGAAAAAGCACTCGCCCACTGTTTCACACAAGGAAAAGCTACTGCCGACCTCGCACGCTTTATGCCTCAAGGGAAACCTCTCTCTACCTCTGACTTTACTCAAGAACTCCTCTCGCACATCACTCTTTAACGCTTTCCGCAAGCCTAAAAAACGCTTTACTTATGAGTATCAAAAAAGAATATGTTATATACAAGTTGGCCGACAAGATGAAACACGCCATCCACTTCGATGCCGAACAGTTTGTACGTCTCGGAGTGAAGCGCGGGCTGCGCAACCAAGATGGCTCCGGTGTACTTGTAGGGCTTACTAATATCGGTGATGTACACGGCTATGAACGAGATGCTGAGGGTCAAATACATCCTGCCAAAGGTCGCCTTTTCTATCGCGGCTACGACATAGCCGAACTTGTTCACGCTGCACAACGCGAGCATCGTTTTGGTTTTGAAGAAGTGGCTGTGTTGTTGCTCAGCGGCTCGTTGCCAGATAAGGACGACTTACGCGAGTTTTCTATGCTCGTACGCGACAATATGCCGCTCGACCCGCGTACCACGCTCCACATTATTGAACTGGAGGGACACGACATTATGAACATTCTGGCACGTAGCGTCTTGGAACTCTATACGTTTGACCCTCAAGCCGATGATACCTCACGCGAGAACCTTATGCGCCAGAGTGTGATGCTCGTCTCTAAATTTCCCACCATTGTGGCTTATGCTTATAATACTCTTCGCCACAATCGTTTGGGACGCTCTCTTTCTATACGCCACCCACAACGCGGACTCTCCATTGCCGAAAATTTCCTTTATATGCTCAAAGGAAAAGGTTTTACACCTCTGGAAGCACAAATGCTCGACCTCTTGCTTATCGTTCAAGCGGAGCACGGCGGCGGTAATAACTCTACCTTTACGGTGCGTGTCACCAGCAGTGCCGGTACCGATACCTATAGTTCCATTGCTGCAGGTATCGGCTCACTTAAAGGGCCGTTACACGGCGGAGCTAATCTACAAGTGGTGCGAATGTTGCACTTTCTGAAAGACGAGATAAAAGACTGGGAAGACGAAAACGAAATACGAGAAGTGTTGCGACAAATCATTCGCGGAGAGATTTTTGACAAACGTGGGCTTATCTATGGTATTGGCCATGCCGTATATACCTTGTCCGACCCTCGCGCTGAACTGCTTAAAGAACTCTCTGATGCCCTTGCCCACGAAAAAGGTCGTGAGCGTGAACATGCTTTTATGTTACGCTTAGAACGCATAGCCTGTCAAGAAGTCACCACAATGAAAAGTCGCACCAAACCCGTTTGCGCAAACGTGGACTTCTACAGTGGCTTTATATACGAACTTCTGGGCTTTCCTCCTGAGATTTTTACACCAATTTTTGCTATGGCACGCATCGTAGGTTGGTGTGCCCACCGCAACGAAGAACTATGCTTCCAAGGCTCACGTATCATACGCCCCGCTTATCGATTCGTTGATGAGATACGCCAAACATACGTGCCGTTAAACCAAAGAGTTTAATACACATCGGTCAGTAGGCTTTATAGACGAGCGTTGTCTTGGTCTTGAGAAGGTGTAAACGATGTACACAATATCTTGTGGTTAACTCCTGCTAATTTGAAATCCAGATTGACTTACGCGCATCTCTACAAATCGGGCATTGTCGGCGGGGGGATTGTTGGTGAGCAAATGTCGGATACGTTTGGCAGCCTCGGCATCTTTGGCGAGCATATATAAATAGCCTCCACCTCCTGCACCAGGTAGTTTGTAACCCAGACAAAGGTCGTTGATTTGTTCGCAGATACGCGCTACGGCGGGCGGGTTGGTGCCTGCGTCAAGAGCTTGGTTTTGCGTCCACGTACGTCGTAGGAGTCTGCCGTATGCCGCAATATCTTGACGCTGCAAGGCATCGTACATCCTAAGTGCATGCTCTTTCATTTCGGAAAGCAGGCGGAGGTGTTCGGTGTTGTTGAGGAACATCCCGCGTACGATTTCTGCCAGGATATGTTTAGCGGTGCGCGTCAGACCGGTGTAGTAGAGCAAGTGGCACGGTGCATAGTCGGGGTGGGTAAAGAGCGTGTCGGGCAGCCACCGTGTGAGGGGTATCTGCTGGAAGCCGGCCTCTGTTTGGAGCAACTTAAGTCCTGGCAGATAGCCGCCATATTGGTCTTGCCACCCGCCGCCGGTGGTGAGCATCTGTTCCAATACGAGTACGCGGCGGCATACCTCGGTGGCATCCCATCTCAAGTTGCAAAAGTCGCTGAGCGCACCGAGTACGGTGGCTGCAAGAATACTACTCGTACCCAGTCCGCTACCTGCCGGAATGGCGGAAAGGAGTGTGATTTCTATGCCGGCACCAAACGCTTGCAGCTGGGCACGCAGCGAGGGATATGTCGTTTGGGTGAAGCCCGGCAAGAAACCGCAGAGTGCAAGCGCAGCCTTAGGGATGGAAAAGGGTGAGCCTACGCGACGGAAGTCGGACAGTTCGTCAAACGTTTCTATTTGCTCTGTAGCACCGAGGTCAATGCTTCGGCAAACTACGATGGGCTTTTGGCACGGTTTGATGAACACTTGCAACGGCGGTTGCCCATTGAGTTCTATGGCTATGTTGATGACGTTGCCACCGCGTGTGAGCGAATAGGGTGGTGTGTCCGTCCATCCGCCGGCAAGATCTATACGCACGGGGCTACGTCCCCATACGATTTGGTCGGAGCAGACGTTAAGTCGGGGCATACTTGGTGTGCGCATGATGTCGCGTGTGAGTCCCTCAGCTAAAAGTGAAAAGGCCACCGCTTCGTTGTGCGTGCCATCGAATCCTTTCTGACGGGCTACCTCGGCACGAAACATTGCATCGTGGATTTTTGTCATCATCGGCGCATCGGCAGGCAGGCTTTCAGGAAGCGGCAAGTCGGCGCGTGCAAACTTTGTGGCGAGGTCGGCCAGATTGGTTTGGTAGAACACGCTCTTGCGCCAGTTCGTGGCCAGATCTTTGAGGTTTTCTTCCATAAAACTTTTTCGCTGCTCAAAGAGCCTCGGCAGATTGGCTTGCTCACAAAGTTGTTCGGCACTGAGGCGTTTGAGGGCGAGATAGTCTGAGCGAAGAGATTTGTTGGGCGAGGCGGTCATATAGGCAAACCAGTGAGGAATGTCTTCGAGGCGATGAAGAACTGGGAATAGTTCCGCTGTTTGCAGGTCGTCGCTACCCGCGATATCGTTGGTTGAGAGGCCACGCTCGCTAAGCCACTGGCTGAAAGGCGCGCCTAAGAAAGGTGTGTCGCCCGAGCCACGGAATTTGTCGTAATAGCCATACGGACGTAGCGCATAGTCGTACTCGCCTATGGGTACAATATCTATACAAATCTCCGGCGCGAGGTGTATGGTCCAATCATTGCGCGGCACACCGGTCACAACGTTGTGATGGGAATAAGTCCAATTCTTTCCGATATAGGCATTTTCTATCCATACATATTGGTTGTTGGCATCGGCGTGGCGTTGAATTAGTGCGTTCTGTGTGAAGAGAGAGGGATGGCGCTTCACGTTTTGCTGAATGATAAGTCGCTGATCGCGCACAAGGTTTTGGATTTCCATTGACGATGCCAAGAGTTCGGGTATCGTGCCGAAGTGGTAGAACTCACCGCCTGGTAACGGCAATACCACGGCTTTGAGGCTCTTGAGCTCAGCATCGGGACGCGAGGGGTGTTCGCCGAGTGCGCAGCCGAACTCACCGTAGAGGTCGTAGGAGAGCATGTCGGCGGCGCAAGTGGCTTTGCCACCTCTGCGCACCGATTTGTGCATCAAGCACTCCACGGCACGGTCGGAGAGAAGCCAAAGGCCAACGTCCATCAACAAATAGTGCGAGGCCACATAGTGCCGTTGTTGCTCTGTAGATGGTTTTTGAAGCATAAAATCCAATCCACCCTTTCCACCTCTCTCTATGAGGAATACGCCGTGGTGGCTGGCTCGTTGAGGGTCGGCCCAGAGGCCATAACATACCACGTCGGCATCGGCGGGGATGTCTTGTAGAGTGTCTGTGGCACGTAAGAAAACGTCGCCACTGGCAACGAGTGTGTGAAACCGTTGTGGAGCTTTGGCAAGTATGCGCCTGTAGAGCGGCATTTGTATGTCGAGCAACGTTTGGTCTATGCGTTGCCCGCTCTCCCAGCGAAACACGGGCATCGGCGTAAGAATTTTTCCCGACGGAGCATAGCATGGCAGTCGGCGGCTCTGACCGCCGGCGTGGAGTATCACGCGAGGCTCTTGGCAGAGCCAGTCAGAAAACGACAAACCGGCAGAGTGTTCAGCGTGGCACGCGGCGAGTAGCCAGGCTGTACCACCACCCGAACCGAGTTTGTGTCCTATGGGGTCGCACGCGCAATACCAATCGTTGGGCGAGAACCCTTTTAGTTCGTGGAAAAACGGAACAACATTGGGAGGGAGGGAGAGCAGATACATAGTAAGGACAAAGATAAAGATAAAGGCGAGGTTTTATTGGTCATTGTTTTCCACAAAATCTTGATAGTGCGGTGGTAAGGCGGACATAATGTCGGAGTAGGCGCGCTCCATTGCCGTTTTGATGTCTTTGGATGGCACGGGTGGGTGGATAGTGAGCCGCAAGGGATGCCACGTCACTAAGTTGAGTCCGCGCATACGTGGTAATACGTCAAAACTGCCGTTGATGGTCATCGGAACGATGGGCAATTCTATGTCGTGGGCTAAGGAGAACGCGCCTCGACGGAAGATACCCATATGTCCTGTGAACGTGCGTGCACCTTCAGGAAATACGGTGAGCGATGTACCATGTTGCAACGTGGCACGTGCCGCCTCAATAGTGCGTTCTATAGCTTTTGCCCCGCGCTTATCTACGAAGATATGCCCAGCCTTTTCGCAGGCATAACCCACGAGCGGAATGGTGCGCAAGCCGCGCTTCATCATCCATTTGAAGTTGCGACCTAAATAGCCATAGATAAGGAAAATGTCAAAAGCCCCCTGATGGTTGGCCACAAAAACATAGCTCTGCCCTTTTTCTAAATGCTCGCGCCCATCTACTTTTACTGGTAGCAACAACACTGTAATGATTGTGCGGCTCCAAAGCATACCTGGCCAATAGCCCCAAAAGTGAGCATTGCCCACCATACAGCCCAAAGAGGTGGCTAAGGCCGCCAGCAAGGTGGTGAGAAGAATAACGGGAACAGCCACACAGACTTGGTAAATGGCATAAAGGACTTTCATAGGAAAAAAAGAGGCTTGCTGTGGTACACAGCAAAATTAGTAAAGAAGAGACATATCTTAAAGAGGAACTTTGAAAAAGCATCGTTTATGGTACGAAATCGCAGAAAAAAAGCCAATTTTTGAAAAAGATTTTACACAAAAACGTCAAAAAATGAAATAACTGTTAAATTTGCCACGCAAAAAAGAAGTGTTGCCTACTGACGTTTTCTTCGCTTTTCTCTACAAAGAAGATAGGGTGGCGATAAGTGTTTAACGCAAGAGTACCATATTAATAATACACAGACCTTATGTCCTCAACTAATCTTGTTTACTTTAACGGACGCGATGAAATGCTTCGCGTTGACTTGGCTAAGGTGGTTTATATAGAAGCTGCCGCCAACTTTACAGAGGTGGTTACCGTGAATAAGCTAAAAGCCACCGTGTCAATGAATCTGGCCGCAATGGAGCAGTTTCTGGCTCAGCAAAAAGGCGAAATGGCACGACGCTTTGTGCGTATAGGAAAACGCTTTATTGTGAACTTAGAATATATTTATCGCATCAACCTACGCAATCAGAAGTTGATGCTTAGCGATTACGATCATTTTGTGTTTCAACTGGACATTAGTAAGGAAGCCTTGAAACGCTTGCGTGAACTGATGCTACAGATGAAACGCTAAAAGTGGATTCTATAAAAACTTGTTTTGAATGGCTTCAACGCTATTCTAAAAACAGAAACGCGGGCAAGCCCGTATCCTAATATAAAAAGAGGAGAAATATGAAAATAGTTTTAGGTCGCGATCCATCATCGGGCTGTTTGAAAGCAAGTATTGATGGCGGACGAATGCAAGTGATAAAGGGTACACAAGGTCTCTCGCCTATGGTGAGCAAAGACCACTTGTCATTGGAGAGTGAGGACGGCCAGCATTTTATCTTGACCAACCTTAACGCCTCAAATGTCACCTACGTAAAAGATGTACCCGTGATGAAGTATCACGTTTTCTTCGGTGATGCGGTATATATGGGTATTGATCGTCAACCTCTTGACTGGGAACTACTTCGTAAGACTGGCATTATACCGCAGTATGTGGATATCCGTCCGCTTCAACAGGTTTATGATGGTTATCAGACGGCTTTGATTGATTTGCAGGTGCGACAACAAAAGTCGGGCGTGAAGCGTATGATGACACCCATCTTCTCTATTCTCGGCTCAGCTGCGGGTGGTGCTATTGCTCAAGTCTTTAATGTGGAGGGGTCGGTGAGAACCCTCGTGACATTAGGTTGTGTGCTTCCAGGCGTTTTGTTGCTGATATATTTCATATATAAGGGATTTAAGGAAGCGGAGTTCTTTCCTCGCGAGCGTAAGCGTTTAGAAAACGAATTTAAGCAAGCGTATGCTTGCCCCCAGTGCCATATCCCCTTTGGTAATCAGGATTACACTATGCTGAAAGCACGTAAATCTTGTGCCAGTTGCAAAGCACAGTTTATCTCTTAAACAGCGATATTTTTTTGGAAACAACTTCGACTTGACACACTTTATACTGAAACTTGCCTATTTAGTACCGAAAGGCTAAAAATGTTTGGAAGGCTCTTGCAGACCGATGTACTTTTGCAGTGTCAAACAGAAATTCTAACCACTAAAATCTCTTAAAAATGGAAACTTACAACAATGACAGTACAATGTATGCTCAGCCTCAACAACCAGAGGAAGTGAACAACGCAACAAATTCCGCAGAAGCCAACGGAAAAAAGAAAATGGCAGGAGTCATAGCCGGTGGTGCAGGCTCAGGTATAGCCGTAGGTGCTGTGGCTACATGGTTTATGTCGAACGAACTGGAAGCCGAGTCTCTCCCCGAAGCTGTTGAGCCCGTAGCCGAACCGCAACCCGTTGTGGTACAAGTTCAGAAAGTGCAACCTGCTCCCGCTCCCGCTTCACCAGCTGATACGCAACATCAGCAAGACAATGTCTATATCAACAGTGACGAAGGTCAATTCCAGCGGCTGTCAAACGGTGATGTGGTGTTCCGCCACGAGTATGTGGACGACAATGATATGGTTCGCGTACAGTTGGACGTAAACCTTGATGGTCAATATGACATTGAGTACTATCGCGATTTCCCCGAAATGGGTTTGGCAGAACTCCCCGGTGCTGCAAACGTAGAGATGACCGATAGCGGACATTTTGTAGCTGTACACGAAGTGCCTATCAATTCAGTGGTAACTGACTTTACGATGATACCATCAACCGAGAGCGACATAGCAGCCAGCGATGTGGTGGAAACGAGCGGTGGCGATGATGTTGTTATTACATCGGATACAGGTGACTCACACAACGATGATTTAGTAATCGGTGGTGAAGGTAACGGTGAAGGCGATAGCCAAATAACAGACTACGACTATGTAGATCCCGTTGACAATAACAGCGACTTGGTAGATGGCGGTATGGAGCCTGACCCTTATGTTGCTGATGTACCCTCCGATGATGGTATGTCCGACTTTGTGAACGATGCAAACGTTGATATGCTCGCATAAGTCTGTATAACAACTGCTCCATATATATAAAAGAAGAATAGAAACTGTCCTCAATAAGAATTGTCACGCAAAAAGTAGTTTAATCACGCTCCTTACAGACCATTTCGTACAGAAACCTGTACGTTTCGTACCGAATGCCGAAAATCATTTGCATACAGGAGTAGCCCTCGCTACTTTTGCAGTGACAAACAGAAAATCTAACCCATAAAACATCTAAGACAATGAGACCTAACGACGACAACACTGTTTTTTCAAACATGAATCAAGCAAACAACTTTGACACTCAGTACGACCCAACTACTCCTTATCAGGAGCCACAAAATGTTGAGGCCGCTCCACAAGAAGCCAAGAAGAATGGTAGCAATGCCGCAGTTAAAATTGGTGCAGGCATCATAGGCGGTGCAGCCGTTGGTGCAGGAGTGATGTATGCTGGTGAAGCCCTCGCAGGCAGCGATGGTTCTTTGGGCGATACGCTTCAAGAAAGCACTCACGATGCTATGCAGATGGCCAACGTGAACGATGAGATGTCATTTGCCGATGCTTTCGCCGCAGCGCGCGCACAGGTGGGTGCTGGTGGCGTGTTTACCTGGCGCGGTGGTGTGTATGGCACATACACGCAAGACGAATGGAACAGTATGACACCCGAACAGCGTGCTGCTTTCACTGACGAGGCTATGGGACAATACGGTGGCGGTGTTGCACAGAGCGCAAGCCCGACGACAAACACCGTACACGAGGTTCACGAAGTACATGACGTACACCACGGCCCACACCCTCACCCCGCTCAACCTCATCCCGCTCAACCTCAGGGTAACGCTCCACACGCAGAGCCTGCTCACGGCCCCGCAGCCAACCATACCCCGCAAGGCGGTGCTGAAACTGCACAGCAATCGGGCAGTAACACAGCAGAATACGAACCCGTATCCAACGAACAGCCATCAACATCAATAAATGGTGAGAGTGATGGTAGCGTACATATCATCGGTAGTCGCACCGTGGAGATGGAGGGACAGATGGTTGACGTTTACGATGCAGAAGTGGACGGCCACTATGGTATGTTGGTTGATGTGGATCGTGACGGAAGCATTGATATGTATGGTGTGGACTGGAACGATAACGGCACGTTTGACGAGAACGAGGTAGAAGTGATTAATCAGAGCGATGTTGATAACAACGATGCAGGATATACCAACGCTCAAGTGGACGAAAACGAAATATATGTGGCTACTGACGACTCCGATAATGCTCTTGCACAGGTAGTAGAGACTGAAGACCCTGTTTCGTTCGACGACCCCGAAGATGGTGGCTATATAAGCGACAATGGTGATGTCGGTTCTACCGATGGCGAAATTTACGACGATCCCGTTTCGTTCGATGATCCTGAGGTATATGTGGCCGACAATACTGCCAGCGACGGTATGGACGATTTCATCAACGATGCCAACGTTGATATTTTGGCCTAAGGCTCAGTATTTGTAAATTCCTGTACTATAAGAACAGCAAATCAAAAGTTTATGTGCTACAAGTGTTTAAGTACTCAATAGATTGTGGCACAGTATATAAAAGGCATACTATGAAGAAAGTCTTTTCCCTCATGTTGCTCAGCGTCCTGACTTGTGTGCTTAGCGCACAAGCCGGGACGTGCCTGTATCCTGACCAGACCACCAAAGGCGGGCATACCTATATCTTGGCAGTGGGCGTGTCAGACTATCCAGGCACAGTGAACGATCTGCAATTTTGCGATGCCGATGCTCGAAGCATAGCGCAGGTGTATGCCAATCGTTCTAATGTGACGGCTCGTCTCGTTGTCAACCAGAAAGCCACGCAGCAAAACATCTTGGCCAATATGCGAGAACTGTTCAGCAAAGCTACCGAGCGCGATGCTATCATCCTCTTTTTCAGCGGTCACGGACAGAAAGGGGCTTTTTGTGCTTATGATGGAAATCTTAAGTATAATAGCATTTATTCGGTGATGAAGCAGAGCCGTGCCAAGACGAAATGTATCTTTGCCGATGCTTGTTATGCTGGCAAGGCACGTACCAACACGGCGCAACGCCAACAGTCTGCAAAAAACATCATTCTTTTCCTCTCTTCACGCACTAATGAAACATCGTTGGAGATGAGGGGGTTGCATCACGGCCTATTTGCCTACTTTTTAGAGAAGGCGATGTGTGGTGAGGCTGATGTTAATAGCGACCGAGCCATTACTGCTGTTGAGCTCTTTAACTATGTGAGTAAGAACGTGGGCGACTACGCACGCGATCGCGCTGGCGGACACCAACAGCACCCTGTGATGTGGGGCAATTTCCCTAAGAATATGGTGTTATTGCGCTATTAAATACGGTCAATTCCCTCCCGGCTTTAGGCACACCGAGCACTCATAAAGAGAGTCACCCGGTGTGCAGATGTATAAGTAATAGAATATCCAACACACGATACTTTATTTAATAAATATATTATGGAAATCAAACGAGTGGCTTGTCCCAAGTGCAATGTAATCCTTGAGGTAGCCAACAACAAAAATGAACCCCTGAAACGTTTTGCTTGTCCGCGTTGTAGCACTCGCCTAATGGTACGCTTCAACCCACCTTTGCTTGACAAAGTGCGTGTGAAATGCCCCGATTGTGGTAGTGTGTTGCGTGTACACAACCGTGCAAACAAGCCGTATCGCCAATTTGGTTGTCCTGTTTGCAAGACCGAGATACGTGTGAGTTTTATCGCACCCGTAGAACAATAATGCGTAAGCCAAGCTTACAGCGGCTTTCGTAGAAATAGATTGTACCAAATAGAACAAAATTGTGTGCCTATGTCTTCCCAAAAGGAAATACTATATCAGAAGAAAAAGAATGTGCGTTGTCCGGCTTGTAAAACGAGCTTGACTATTACGAATAGTAAAAACGTAGAGCAGATTCAGTGCGAGTGTCCGAATTGTCATCAACTTCTTTCGGTGACGTTCCATCGTGTACAGGAGGCTGAGACAGAGATTGTTTCCAAAACCCCGAAATCTACTGCTACTCAGTTGCCGCCTGCCGAGCGATGGCCGCTGTCTCCAGGCACACTTTTTTGCAACGGCTCTTATAGCCAACTTCACGAAGGCAAAAACTCCTGCGGGCGTCAATCGCCAGCGTCAAAGGCACAACATCAGTTTCTTACCGACAAAGGCGTGTCGAAAGAGCATTTTGATATAAATGTACGTAAGCGCAACGATGAGTCGTTTCTTGTGACGCTCTGTCTGCATAAGAACGGCGTGAGCCCCACTTTTGTTGACAACCTCCCCGTGATGTACGGCGATGAAATCGTATTGCGCGACAACACGATGATTATAGCCAACCACACACAATTTATCTATTCTTCCAAACAATAGTAAGCATATCCTTTTCCATACAATTATGAAGATACAGATTTTTCAGCCCCACTTTATTCATCATTTAGGCCAGCGTGCCAACCAAGAGGATAGTCTCTTCCCCGCCGAGAACCAAGCCACCCCTGAGAGCAGGCTTTTCTTAGTGTGCGATGGTATGGGTGGCCATTCTGCTGGCGAAGTGGCCAGCGGTATTGTGTGTAAGGCTTTTAATGAATACTTTTCCGCCAAAGCTGTTTTCACCGAGGTGGTTGACGACAGCATACTGACCGGCGCGTTGGAGTTTGCTTACACGAAACTCGATGCTGCCGATGACGGAGCGTATAAGAAGATGGGTACCACGCTCACCCTTGTTTGTTTCCACAAAGGCGGTGTTACGATGGCACACGCCGGCGATAGCCGTATATATCACGTGCGCCCAGGGCAGGCACGACCGCTCTATAAGTCGCGCGACCACTCTCTGGTGTTTGATTTGTATCAAGCTGGCGAGATTTCCTACGAAGAGATGAAGACCGACCGCCGAAAGAACATCATCACTCGTGCGCTGATGCCCGGTGAGGACAATCGTGTAGAACTCTCTATAGTCCACACCACCGATGTGATGCCCGGCGACTACTTCTATCTATGCTCCGATGGTATGCTTGAGGTAATGGAGGATGACGAATTAGTGAAAATACTGTCCAACGATACGTCCGACGAAGAAAAGATACAAGAACTCCTCGACCAAACACAAGACAACAAAGACAACCACACGGCTTATCTCTTAAAAGTATCGGAGGTGAAAGCCGAGGAGGGCGACAAGAGCCTGCTCCACGACGAAAATACCACGCGTATCAATGCTATCAACATCGTCCCGCGTGTCAACGACGACATTTCTTTGGTAAGTGGCCCCGTTGCTGCTTCATCCGCAGAAGACCACAAAGCAGTGTCGTCGCCCGTTTCTCCACCTGCTGTGCCAAAGGGGGCTAAACCCGGCGGTAGGAAGCGCGAGTATATAGAGGCTCTACCCTCTCAGACCGTGTCGTTCCAGGCAGCATCCGCACCCGCGCAGCAACCGAAGTTTCAGAGTAAGGCTGCACCCAAAAGCAATATCACACTATGGGCTGTCCTCATAGGTATGGTTTCTGTGTTACTTGTTTTTGGCATATATTATATTAATAAGGAAGATAAGAGCACCACTGAAACTACTACTGAGACACAGCGTACGAATACAGACAGTAGCACTCCCGTTACTCAGCCCCTCACCACGCCCTCGGTGAGTAATATTGAAAATGAAGTGCGTCAGCACGCTACTACTACCACTTCTCCTTCTTCTTCTTCTTCGGGTACTTCTACATCGTCAAATCGTCAGCAGGCAGAGCCGTCAAGTCAGCAGAACCATACGTCTCCTACTACCGGTTCGTCCCATTCACCTGCCTCATCCATAACTAATCAGCCTTCAAAACCTACCCAGGCGACTCAGCCTTCAACGCCTAACAAGCCTACTCAGTCTTCAACGCCTACTCAGCCTTCAAAGCCTACCAAGCCTACTACGTCTTCGAGTTCTACCCAGACTACACAATCTTCAACGTCAACTCAGACGATTCCTTCTAATAGTCATTCTTCTTCTACTACTACTTCTACTTCCAGTCAATCTACATCAACTACTCAAACTTCAAGTGGAGGAGGTAGTAGAAGGACTACTAATAGAGGTGGAGAAAACTGAGTAAGTTCTTCAGGTGGCAACTAATTATAAGAAACCAATGAAAACCACAATCTCATATATTTTCCTTTTAGCCATCTTTGCGTTTTACGGTCTGTCGCTCAGTGCCCAGGAACCAACGGAGTTTGTCGAGCCCGACTCGATGTCCGAGGTGTACTATAACCACGCTTGCGAGTTGCTCAACGGCGGAGGCAATCCCGACTCTGTGGAATACTACTTTCGTTGCGCTTTAGAGTATGGTAGCCGTGAAGCAAGAAACAAGTTGCAGGATTTCTTAAGAGACCAGTTTGATAAGTATCGTCTCAGCCGTTTCAATTCTGATTCTGCTTCTTTGGCGTGCAAATACCGTATGAAATTGGCCGACCTTGTTGCTTCAGCCGACCAATATCGTGAGTGTGCTATCTATCTCCGCTCCAAGAGTACGCTTCTTGAAATCAACGACTCTGTAGCACTGGCGTATTTCTATAAAGCCGCAGTAAAAGGCGATAAGTTTTCACAAGCTTGGTGCTATGAGTTTGGCTATGAATGTACTAAAGACATAACAAAGGCCAAAGCGCGCTATCAGGAAGTGTTTAACGACAAAGACATCGTCCTATCTGTAAAGGCAAAATATCGCTATGCGTTGTGCTTGGAGTTGAAATCGGGCGAGCTGAGTGATGAACAGAAAAACGAGATGATTCGTATTTATCAAGATGCCGCCAAAAAAGGAAGCATTGGAGCCAAGTTGGCATTAGCCATCTACTACTATACTTTAGAGGACGAGAAGTATGATTCCCGTGTGCAAAACTATCTGAACGAAGTGTTTCGTGGCGTGGGCGACGACGTGCGCTCTTCGGGCTATGCGGCTTGGTATATTGGTGTGTGCCACACAGAGGGCTATTGCGGCTATCAGCGCGACAAGAACAAGGCGCGCGAGTTTTTCTTGATAGCAAAAGAACGCGGTATTGCCGAGGCGCAGGAAGAACTTGATAAGTTAGATGTCTCGCCACAGACCAACGACATTCTCAATAGTATCAGGGTAAGCCAGCCTGACATAGAACCAGATAAGAATATCCAATAGAATTATATGTCAGATTCAAAGAGCATATTGATGAAGTCTATGTTACAGGTCGGTACACTCCTCCACGGAGGAAAGTATCGCATAGAAAAATACCTGTCAAGCGGCGGCTTCGGAAACACATACATCGCCACGGATACCACTTTCGACAATGAAATTGTGGTAATCAAAGAATTCTTTATCCGCGGCATCAACGAACGCGACAGTAACAGCCTTTCTATCTCCGTCAGCAACGAGTCAAATAAGAACCACTTTGAGGAGCAGAAAGAAAAGTTCTGGCGCGAGGCCAAACGTCTGCGTACGCTCAAACACCCGAATATAGTAGGAGTACACGACCGTTTTGAAGAAAACGGCACGGCATACTATGTGATGGACTTCATTGACGGCAAGAGCATCAGCGAAATCCTTAAGAAAGAGCAATGTGCCTATACCGAGGAGCAGGCCTTGGCTATTATCATCCAAGTAGTAGAGGCCCTCGGTGTGGTTCACGGCCAGCAGATGTATCATATGGACATCAAGCCCGGCAACATAATGCTTGACAAGAACGGGCAGGCCAAACTCATCGACTTCGGAGCGAGCAAACAGGTGGTGGCTGGTAAGAACTCCGCTATCAGTGTATCTACCAGCGGTTTCTGCTATACCCCAGGCTATGCCCCGAGCGAGCAAGTGAACCAATTAGGCAAGAACATCGGCCCGTGGACCGACTTCTACGCCGTGGGCGGTACGCTCTACAACCTACTCACCTTGGAGTCGCCGCCCAGTACGTCCGACATTCTTGAAGACGAGGCCGATGCTTTTAACTTCCCGCCCGAGGTGTCTGAGCACACGCGCAAACTCATCGTTTGGATGATGCGCCCGCAGCGTGCCAAGCGTCCCCAAAATGCATCACAACTGCTCACCGCCTTACGCGGCGGAGCAGTCCCCGAGGCGAAGAAGGCAAAAACCATCACGGTGCCACCTGCCACTACGCAGGATTCCACGAT
This sequence comes from uncultured Prevotellaceae bacterium, assembly GCA_937877625.1. Taxonomy (GTDB): domain Bacteria; phylum Bacteroidota; class Bacteroidia; order Bacteroidales; family Bacteroidaceae; genus Alloprevotella. The sequence goes on along the minus strand of CALFJG010000072.1, from coordinate 45,161 downwards.
GATACTCCCGCCGAAGAAATCAACCCCAAAAGACACCGCCACCCATAAGCCCGCAGAGGAAAAAAGCGGTAACAAAAACAAGGGCAAGAGCGCACAGCCGCAAAACGCCGCAAAAGGAAAGGTCGTCATCGCTTCTAAGCAATCAGCAGGTTCAACCCCCTCGGAGAACAAGGGAAAGAGTCGCAAAGCACTCTATGCCGTTGTCGCCGTAGCTCTCGTATTGCTTATCTTCGGCGTGTACAAGATTTTTAGCGGTAAACCTGTTGACGTGGTGCAAGACAACAATGTCGTTGCCATTGATAGCGTGGCTATTGCCGACAGCATTGCACGCGCTGATAGTCTTGCGCTTATTGCTGAGCAACAAGCCGCCGAAGCTGAGAAAGCGCGTTTAGATTCTATAAAACAAGCCGAGCAAGCCGCTGCCGAACAACAACGGTTGCAAGCACAACAACGGTTGCAGGCTCAGCAACAGCAGCAACAACAACAGCAAATTAAACCAACCAATAGAAGAAATCCAGCAGTTGTTACTACTTCTCAAACTGCTACGCAGCCAACTAAGCCAAAACCACCTAAAAGTTACATAGAAATTGACTAAAATGTTTCAGAAGCATTTTCTTCAATCTAAAAATCCTTTTTATGAAGTTTAATACCACGCCCTTTTCTCCCCTCTTCCTCGGCATTGTCTTGGCTCTTGCCGCCCTTTCGTTCAATTTGTCCGAACCCTCGTATGTGCAAACGTACAACGATGGTTCTATCCTTATTGTCAACGATGACTATCTCCCGATAAAATTGAAGAAAATACCGGCAGGCACGTTTACTATGGGCGTTGGCAGTTCTTCGAATATAAGTACCATTAACGAACGACCCCAGCACAGCGTTACTCTCAAGCTCTTTGCCATTGGAAAAACAGAGGTGACACAAGAACTCTACCAACAGGTGATGGGCAATAACCCCTCGTACACCAAGGGGAAAGATCTCCCCGTAACGAACGTTAGTTGGAATGATGTGCAAGACTTTCTCCGTAAGATAAACGCCACTCGTCCTGAAACGCGTTCTGGAGGAGTTACATATCGTCTTCCTACAGAGGCGGAATGGGAGTATGCCGCACGTGGTGGCAATAACTGGAGTTCGTATGAATTTACAGGTAGCAACGATGCCGACGAGGTGGCTTGGTTTGCACAAAATAGCGACCAAATGATACATCCTGTAGGTACAAAGGCTGCCCTCAATCCCGCTAACTTTGAACTATACGATATGTCCGGCAATGTCTCCGAGTGGGTGCAGGACAAATATAGCGACTATCTCTCCATCGAACAAGACAATCCTTGCGTTACCGAAGGCCCCGAGGTATATGTCATTCGCGGCGGCAGTTTCCGCTCGCCGAAAGATAGGGTGCGTATCACCGCTCGCGATGCCGACACTGCCACCTATCGTGCCATAGACTTGGGCTTCCGCTTGGCGTGCGATTTGAAAGATGAGTAAACACAAAACGATGTCTCGTTTGTTGTGCGTAATCAAGTATTCAACAAAAAAAATCACTTTCCCTATGAAGAAGAATGCTCTGTTCAGCCTCTCTCTATGGTTGGCTGGCGCATTACTCGCTCAAGCCGACATCCCGCCGGTGAGCGCGGCGGTAACCACCATCGATAGCGAAGGCGGTATTACCATCACGTGCGCCAATCTGCCCAAGATATCAATGAAAAAAGTGCAGGGCGGCACTTTCCAGATGGGTACACCGGCGGATCAAGACGGAGCATCGGAAGACGATGAACGCCCGGTACATGAAGTGGTGCTGTCCTCCTTTGCTATCGGTCGTTACGAGGTGACACAAGAACTCTGGGAGGCAGTGATGGGTAGCAACCCCGCCGATCCTGGCGAAGACCTGCAAACACCCGTTTACAACGTGTCGTGGAAAATGGTACATACGTTCATACAGAAACTCAACCAACATCCCGCTATTCGCCAGGCCGGACACGTGTTCCGTCTGCCCACCGAGGCAGAGTGGGAGTTTGCCGCCCGCGGCGGCACACTCTCCAAAGGGTTTAAGTATGCCGGTAGCAACAATATAGACGACGTGGCCTGGTATCGCCAAAACAGCGGCAACGATGTACACCCCGTAGGAAAGAAAGCCCCCAACGAACTCGGCCTGTACGATATGACAGGCAATGTGTTTGAGTGGTGCTCCGATTGGTACGACACAAACTATTACGCCTCTTCTTTCAAGGTCAATCCGTTAGGCCCCACATCGGGCTCCTCACGCATCGTGCGGGGTGGATGCTGGTCGTTCCCCGCCGATAAGTGTCGTGCCACCTATCGCGCCACGTGCGACCCCGGCAGCGAAGGCCTCAACATCCTCGGCTTGCGGCTCGTGTTGGATTTAGACGAGTAGTAGCGGCGATGTCATACCATTTTATACCCATAACGGGGCGACACAAAACGAGGTGTTGCCCCGCTTTTTGTCAATTCTGCATATAGAAAAGCAATAATTGCTTGAAAAAAATCGTTAAGCAAGAAACTATTTTTCTAAAACCTTTGTGCGATAAGCGTTTTTCGTACCTTTGCGGCACAAAACAAAAAAAGGCGGTCAGCACAAGCCGCTAAGGAAAGCGAAATACATTAACACCTAATAACTAAACATTCTCCATATGGCAAACATTGATTTGACCAAGTACGGCATCACTGGTGCTACCGTGATAGCCCACAACCCCAGTTACGAACGCCTCTTTGAAGAGGAGACCAAACCCGGCCTTGAAGGTTTTGACAAAGGTCAGGTAACCGAGTTGGGCGCAGTGAACGTAATGACTGGTATCTACACCGGACGTAGCCCCAAGGACAAGTACATCGTGATGGACGAGAACTCCAAAGACAATGTATGGTGGACTACCGACGCTTATAAGAACGACAACCACCCGATGAGCGAAGACGTGTGGGCCACTGTCAAAGACATTGCCAAGAAAGAACTCTCTGGAAAAGACCTCTTTGTAGTTGACGCTTTCTGTGGTGCAAACAAAGACACCCGTCTCGCTGTGCGCTTTATTGTCGAGGTGGCTTGGCAGGCTCACTTTGTTACCAATATGTTCATTCGTCCCAGTGAGGAAGAACTTGCTAACTTTGAGCCCGACTTCGTAGTCTATAACGCTTCAAAAGCCAAGGTAGAGAACTATCAAGAACTCGGATTGAATAGCGAAACCTGCGTGGCGTTCAATACCACCACGAAGGAGCAAGTGATTATCAACACCTGGTATGGCGGCGAGATGAAGAAAGGCCTCTTCTCAATGATGAACTACTTCCTCCCGTTGCGCGGCATCGCTGCTATGCACTGCTCTGCCAACACTGATATGAACGGTGAGAACACCGCTATCTTCTTCGGCTTGAGCGGCACAGGCAAGACCACCCTCTCCACCGACCCGAAGCGTCTGCTCATCGGCGACGACGAACACGGATGGGACGACAACGGCGTCTTCAACTTCGAAGGCGGATGCTATGCCAAGGTAATCAACCTCGACAAAGAGAGCGAACCCGATATCTACAACGCTATCAAGCGCAACGCCCTGCTTGAGAACGTCACCGTGGATGCCGCTGGCAAGATCGACTTTGCCGACAAGAGCGTCACCGAAAACACTCGCGTCTCCTATCCTATCGAGCACATCGAAAAGATTGTGAAGAACGTCAGCCCCGTTAGCGCAGGCCCCGACGCACAGAATGTCATATTCCTCAGTGCCGATGCCTTTGGTGTGTTACCTCCCGTGAGCATACTCACCCCCGAGCAAACGAAGTACTACTTCCTCAGCGGTTTCACAGCAAAACTCGCTGGCACCGAGCGCGGTATCACCGAGCCCACACCTACCTTCAGTGCCTGCTTCGGCCAAGCCTTCTTGGAGCTCCATCCCACAAAGTATGCCGAGGAACTCGTTAAGAAGATGGAAAAGAGCGGAGCCAAGGCCTACCTCGTGAATACGGGTTGGAACGGCACCGGCAAGCGTATCTCTATCAAAGACACACGCGGCATCATCGATGCTATACTTGATGGCAGCATCAAGACAGCACCCACCAAGAAGATACCTTTCTTCGACTTCGAGGTGCCTACAGCACTGCCCGGCGTAGATCCCGCAATCCTTGACCCACGCGACACCTATGCCGATGCCACTGTTTGGGAAGAGAAAGCCAAAGACCTTGCCAGCCGCTTCATCAAGAACTTTGGCAAGTACACCACCAACGAAGCAGGCAAAGCCCTCGTTGCCGCTGGCCCGAAGCTCTAAGCCACAGACACACACAACAACAAAGGCGACCTATGCTACACCAAATGTGAGCGTAGGTCGCCTTTCGTGTAGCATAGGCCGTATGCCAAAATAATGAACCCGCTCGAAAAAGTCTTTTTTAACGAAATTAGTATATGATTATCAATGTATTACAAGTCCGAAATTGTAGAGTTCGGATTATCAAGCGGACTCAATAAAAGCGTGGCTTATATGCCAAGAACAAAAACCCGACCGTGTTTAAACTTAGTCCGATTGATTTTAAAATCAATGGCTTTGATTTTAAAATCAAGTGCTTTGATTTTAAAATCAATCGGACTATGTTTAGAATCTGTCCGATATATTATTTCCTTCCCGCCTTTGCCTTCTTCAAGTATGTGATGCGGTTATGATTATTTGCGATAGTGTTCAATGTCCGACCTATTTTCTACGAAAAGAGGGTGTGTCTGTTTTTGACATACCCTCTCTCTTGATTATAATCGGTGGCTTGCAGTTTAGCCTTTATCAAATGTCATTGTTTTAGGGTGAGTTTAGAGCGGATATTCCTCAAAGGCGTAGAGTACGGTGCTGAGATAGCGTTCGCCGGTGTCGGGCAGCAGAGCCACGATAGTCTTTCCAGCCATTTCGGGCTTGGCCGCGAGTTTCACAGCCGCCGCCACGGCTGCTCCGCTACTGATGCCGACAAGCAGGCCTTCCGTCCTGGCCAAACGGCGCGAGGCAGCGATAGCCTCGTTGTCGGCAACGGTCAGCACACCGTCCACAACATCGCCGTGGAAGTTGGCGGGTACAAAGCCGGGGCCGATACCCTGTATCTTGTGCGCGCCGCTTTGTCCGCCGCTCAATACGGGCGAGGAGGCTGGCTCCACAGCATAGGCTTTTAGCGAGGCGTTGTGCTGCTTAAGTACTTCAGCCACACCGCTCACCGTGCCGCCGGTGCCTACACCACCCACAAATACGTCAACTTCTCCATCAGTGTCTGCCCATATCTCTTCGGCAGTAGTGGCGCGATGTATCGCGGGGTTTGCAGGATTGTCAAACTGTCCCAGAATAACACTGCCCGGCGTGGCAGCCTTGAGTTCCTCGGCCTTGGCGATAGCCCCTTTCATACCCGCCGTGCCGGGGGTGAGTACAATCGTTGCACCGAGTGCCTTTAAGAGGTTCTGGCGTTCTATGCTCATTGTTTCGGGCATGGTAAGAATCGTCTTGTAGCCTTTCACCGTGGCTACCCAGGCGATGCCAATACCCGTGTTGCCGCTCGTGGGCTCAATGATAGTGGCACCGGGCTGTAGCACACCGCTTCGCTCGGCATCCTCTATCATTGCTAAGGCAATGCGGTCTTTCACACTGCCACCAGGATTGTTGCGTTCCAGTTTCACTATAACGCGAGCCTTCAGGCCGTCCTCTTTCTCTATGTGAGAGAGTTCCAGTAGCGGGGTGTGACCAATCAACTCGGTAAGGTCTTGAAAAATCTTTGCCATAGTAAATACGTGTTTTTAGTAGTTTGTGATTTCGCCGCAAAAGTACGTCTATGCGAACAGATTGACAAACTTTTGCTAAAACTTAGTAGAATATGCTTTTTGAAGGCAGTATGGCAGAATAATCGTCTTAAAGCTTTCTCTAAATACCTCAAAAAAAGAATGCCCCAGCCAGTTCACCGACCGAGGCAGGGGCGTTAAGCAACAACCGAGCGGGTGGAGCGAAATGTCAGAATAGGGGGAACGTAGCGTTAGAATAAACGAACTTTCGCTCAAACTCGTTTACGCTCATCGTCATCATCACAACGCCTTGAACGAGCGTCAGTATTGACCAAATGCCGCATGTTATCAATGTAAGCAGCATACAGATGACACCGCCGCCAATCTTTCCGCAATAGAAATAATGCGCACCAAACCCACCAAGCAGAATTGCGAGCAAACCTGCTACGCCACGGCTCTTTCCTGAGGGGCCGTTGTCGAAAATGCTCGGCGCAGGCTGGTTGTAGTAGTACGGTTGAGGCCCATACTGATACTGCTGACCGCCCTGTTGATACTGTTGATACTGCTGACCGCCCTGTTGATGTTGTTGATACTGCGGACTACCCTGTTGAAAAGGGTTGTTTTCTTGTTGAAACGGCTGTTCGCTTTGCGACATTTGAATTTGCTTGCCGCAGCGCGGGCAGTGGACTACGGGCAACGTGCCAGGCAATTGAAATTGATGGCTACAGTGGGGGCATTGATAGTCGACCATAATTTGTTGAGATGAATAGATAGTATAGAGTTGTGCTACAAAAATACTTCTTTTCTTGATAAACGACGCTTCTTCCACTTCAAAACGTAGTATATGGGTATAAGTCAGAGCCTTTTCAGCAAAACGATGCCTCTTACCACGCATTCACAAACAGCGGCTGAAAAGAGTCCACATTTAGCAGCGGTCATACGTTCCGTCACCTGGCAACGCTTAAAAAATATGAAAAAACGCTGGCCTGTGGCCTGTGTTTGGTTTTTTATGGTAATTTTGCGCAGATTTTACTATGGCTGATTGTGCGCGTCAGAAAAGCGTAGCCCACAAAGCCGCCGAGTTCTTGCAAACTAATGAATAAGATATTCCGACTGTTAGCATTCTTGTTATTTATAGCCGCTATGCCCCTCGTCAGTTCGTGTTCCGACAGCGATAGCGATGCTTCGAGCGATGAGTCTTCAATATGTATGGTGACAAGTGCTGTGTTGGGTGGCGTACCCTACACCGTTCATACCACCACCTCCGACGGTCGCGACAGCACCTATGAAGCGATGCTCACAGGAGCCAACTATCCCCTTTCTATCGACCACATCGGTGGGCGCATCTACCTACAGGACTCTCTGCCGGCCGGGAGCGATGTGTCGAGAATGACTTTTGCCTCGTTTACTTACCAGGGTTCTGCCATCGCTATCCGTTCGCTCACCACAGCCACCGACACCATTTTTAACCTCAACGACAGTACGGACTGTTCCCTCCCACGCCTTATCACTGTTTACGGAGCCGACGGCTCGCAGCGCACATATACCCTTGAACTGCGTGTACATAAACAAGTAGGAGACGAAATGAACTGGACGCGCCTCGCCACCCAACCACAAGTGGCAGCGTTGCAGAAGCAAAAACTGCTGGTAAGCGGCGGTGTACTCTATCTCTTCGGTCAGAGCGAGAGCGACACCGAGTTACTCACCTCCACAGATAAAGGGCTAACGTGGGAGCGTACTACCATAACGCCCGACTTACGTCCTCGCAGTGTGACGCTTGTAGATGATACGTTCTTTGCCTTAGACGGCATAGGCAATCTCTTTACCAGCCCCGACGGTGCGGCTTGGACACCTGTTGATGGGCGTATGTTCACAACGCTCGCAGGCGGTGCGGGGCGGCTCTTCGGCGTGGCCGAGGATATGTTGTGGAGTAGTGCCGATGGTGTGAGTTGGACAGCCGACGAACTCAGTGAAACCGCCCCTCTACCCGCTAAGGAGTGGAGCGGAATCGCCATCGCCTCAGCCACAAACGTGGGGTTTAGCGACCTAATCCTCGTAGGCCTTGCGGCAGACGGTACACCCGCTCCTTGGCATCGCACAATAGACCTCTCAGGACGCTACACCTTCCCCTGGAATAGTTTTGTCGGAATCACCGTGGACTACCCCATACTCCGAAGCACATCCCTTACTGCCTATGATGGCGCGCCGCTCCTTGCAGGACTGAACGCCGATGGCACACTCGCAGGACTCTATATCAGTCGCGACAAAGGGAAGACGTGGCTCAGTAGCGAAATCATCGCTCCTGATGTGCTACCCGCCACATCTGTGAGTATTGCATCCGATGAGGAAAACAACCTCTTTGTGCTACTGGGTGGTAGCGGCGAGGTATGGTGCGGCAAACTCGCACGATTAAACTGGAATGCCGTGCAGCACGATTTTTATCGTTAAGTAGCGGAAGCACCACATAGAAAACTCAAAACGATAAACTCCCACCCCGTAAGCCCGCTGACCCGATGTCACGCTTCACACTCCCCCTCTTGTTCCTCTTGATGCCCCTCTCGGCGTGTGCGCAGGATGATGTGGAATACCGTATGGAAATCGGTGCAGGCTTAGGGGCACACTTCGGAATAAACGACACAAACTATGGTTTCTTCGGACAGATAGGCGTGGGCGGCGGAGTACTCTGGCGCTACGTGTTCAACCCCCGCAACGCATTGAAGGCTCAACTGGGTTACGCTATGACCAAAGGCAACACCCAAGGAGTGGAAGACTTTCAGCCCGCAGCACCCCTCACACCATCTACAGACCGATTGCAATATAAATTCTCTGGCGGCCTCGTCAATGTCGACGTACTCTATGAACTCCACTTCCTACCCTATGGCTACCGTGCCGGATACCAAGGCTACAAACGTTTAGTGCCTTATCTGCAACTCGGAATAGGAGGCGTTTATAGCACAGCGGGGAAAGCCTTTGCACCCGAAATACCCCTCGGATTTGGACTGAAATATAAACTTGCTGAACGCTTAAACCTCGGATTTGACTGGCAGATACATTTCACTACAAGTGATAAGCTCGACGGTCTTGAAGCGCCGCAAGGCATCAAGTCAGAGGGATTCAAAAATAAAGACTACTATCACACAGCATATATCACGCTGACCTATAGTTTCGCTCCGCGTTGCAAAACGTGCAACAAAGACGATTGGTAACTCCTCTATGCAACAACAAAACGAACCCTCCATATCGCTCGATACCACACGTATCCCACAACATATAGCCATCATTATGGACGGAAACGGACGATGGGCAAAGGCTCGCGGCTTAGCACGTAGCGCAGGCCACCAGAAAGGTGTGGACACCGTGCGTGCCATCACCGAGTCGGCCATCAAACTCGGTGTAAAATACCTGACGCTCTATGCCTTCAGTACCGAAAACTGGAAACGTCCCGCCTCAGAAGTGGCAGCTCTGATGTCGCTCATACTTACCTCACTGGAGGAGGAACTCTTTATGAAAAACAACGTGCGTTTGCGCATCATCGGCGATGTAGAACGCCTGCCCGAGGACGTGCGTCAGGCGGTGTTGCAACTTGTGGAGCGGACAAACGGAAATACCGGGCTTACCGAAATAATTGCCCTGAGTTATTCCTCAAAATGGGAGCTTACCCAAGCCGCCAAAGCAATAGCGCGAGAGGTGGCGGCGGGAGAAATTAGCCCCGAAGACATTAGCGAAGACGATATAGAACGCCACCTCACTACCGTAGGCATACCTGCACCCGAACTCCTAATACGCACAGGAGGCGAGGTTCGACTGAGCAACTACCTGCTCTGGCAGTGTGCCTATAGCGAACTATATTTCACCGATACCTACTGGCCCGACTTTAACCACAATGACTTTTGTCAAGCCATCAGCCACTATCAACAGCGTGAACGACGCTTTGGAAAAACCAGTGAGCAGGTAGCGCAATAATTATCATAAAGCATTTAAGACACAGTGCCGCCTGTAGAAAAACCTTCAGAAACGCTGAACCATAAATATGCACTCTCTACGTATGAAACATATATATAGTGTCATCATAGCCCTGTTCTTCACTGGCCTCAATGCTACGGCCCAAGTGCAAACGGTGGGCAGTGTATCTTACGACGGAGAACATCCCCGGTATGTCCTGGCAGGGATAACCGTTGACGAAGTGGCTAACTACGACCACGAATGGTTGACAAGTCTCAGCGGCTTGAACATCGGACAAATGTACGAAATCCCCGGTCCAGAAATGGCCGCCGCTGTGCGTAAGTATTGGAATCAAGGCATCTTCTCCGATGTTGCCATAGACCTGGACAGCATCGTAGCCGGAAAGGCCTATATACACATACGTCTCAGCGGCCAGCCACGTATCAGCACGCTGCGTATCACAGGAGTGAAAAAGCACGAACGCGATGAATTGCTCCAGCGCATCGGTATGCACGACGGCACCTATTTCACACAGGACATGCAAGACCGCACTTGCGAGGTAATACGAAAATACTACGACGAGAAAGGATATAAGAATGCTCGCATAGAAATTACGAGCCAGCCCGACGTGATGAACGACGGCAAAGTCATCGTTACCGTAGAGATAAACAAAAGGGACAAGGTGAAAATACACCGTATCTATATCACCGGTGTGAGTTCCAAAGATGCTCGCCGACTGCGGCGTGCAATGAAAAAGACCAAACAAAACAGCCCTGGCAACTTTTTCCGTTCCAAGAAATTCCGTCCTGAAGAATACGAGAACGATAAGCAACTACTCATTGACCGCCTCAATTCTTGGGGTTTCCGCGATGGACGTATTGTAGTGGACAGCGTAGTGTCATTTGAAGATAACAGGGTTGACATTCACATTGATGTACACCAAGGCACACGCTACTATCTGAGAGACATCACCTGGGTGGGCAACACCATCTATTCTACTGAGCTGCTTCAGCGTGTCCTCGGTATGGAGCGTGGCGATGTTTACAACCGTGTGCAGCTTGACGAACGCCTTAGCCAAGACGAAGACGCTGTAGGACAGCGCTACTACAACAATGGCTATGTGTTCTATCAACTCGACCCCGTGGAGGTAAAAGTTGATGGCGACAGCATCGACCTTGAGATGCGTATAGTAGAAGGACAACAAGCCACCCTCGGACACGTGCGCATCATAGGCAATGACCGTGTTTACGAAGACGTTATTCGCCGCGAGCTACACACTAAGCCCGGCGACCTCTTCAGTATGAACGCCATCAAACGCACCGTTCGCGAACTGGCAAATATGAATCAGTTCGACCCCGAGGCCTTGCAGCGCGACCTTATGCGCAACATACACCCCGATGCTGAGACCGGAACGGTGGACATCACCTATCCCCTCGTTAGCAAAGGCGGCGACCAAATAGAACTCTCGGCAGGATATGGACAGACGGGTATAATAGGGCGCATAGGACTGACGTTTACCAACTTCTCCGTGCAAAACATCTTCCGCAAGAGTAAGAAACGTGGTGGATTCCTGCCACAAGGCGATGGGCAAACATTATCTATCAGCGGACAAACAAACGGACGCTACTACCAACAGTATGGCATTCAGTTTGTTGACCCGTGGTTCGGAGGGAAACGACCGAACCAATTAAGTGTGTCGCTCTCCTATAGTAAGCAAACCGATGTCGCATCAGGCTATTACAATAGCAACTACTACAACAACTATTATAATCTGCTCTACGGCTACGGCACCAACAGCAACTACTACAACTACACAAACTATTACGACCCCGACAAATTTATTAAGATGTATGGCGTTTCCGTAGGTCTTGGTAAGCGATTGCGTTGGCCCGACGACTCTTTCAGCTTCTTCGCAGAACTTGCCTATATGCGTTATAGCATCAAGTCGTGGCAATACTTCTTGGTGACCGATGGCGATTGCAACAACATCAACCTTACCTTAACCCTGGCACGTAGCAGCAGCGACTCACCCTTCTATCCACGTAGCGGCTCCGAATTCGTAGCCAAGGTGTCGTTCACACCGCCCTATTCACTTTGGGACGGAAAGGACTACCGAAACTTAGCCACTAACTACCAAAGTGCTTCATATCAGCGCGAAGCACAAGAGAAATACCGCTGGATAGAGTATCACAAATGGAAAATGAGCTTCCGCTCCTATACAGCTCTCAGCAGCCGAGAGAAATGTCCCGTGCTGATGACACGCTTTGAGTTTGGCTTGCTCGGCTATTACAACAAATACAACAAATCGCCTTTCGAAACATTCTATATGGGTGGCGACGGCATGTCGGGCTACACAAGCGGCTACCTCACCGAGACCATCGGACTGCGTGGCTACGACAACGGCTCTATCGCCGGTAGTGCCTCAAGTAATGCCTATGCATATACGCGTATGACGCTTGAACTGCGCTATCCCTTTATGCTCGAAACGAGTACCAGCATCTACGGACTTGTGTTCCTGGAGGGCGGTAACGCATGGGCCGAAGCCAAAAACTTCAACCCCTTCAACCTCCGCCGTAGCGTAGGTGTCGGTGTGCGCATACTCCTCCCGATGGTCGGCCTAATGGGTGTGGACTGGGCTTATGGCTTCCAGAAATATATCAATGGGCAAAAAGCCGGAGGAAGCCAGTTCCATTTCATCATCGGACGCGAGTTCTAAACAACGTGACTTTTTACCCCAAACGTAGCCTTGAAAATCTAAAACAGCTTATCAATATGAAGAAGACTCTCCTTTGTTTGCTCCTCGGCCTTTTTGCTATCGGTGCAAGCGCACAAAAATTTGCTCTCGTGGATATGGAGTATATTCTAAGCAACATCCCTGCCTACGAGCAAGCTAACGAACAACTTAACCAGACCTCAAAACGCTGGCAGGCAGAGGTGGATGCTATTGAGACAGAGGCACGCAACCTCTATAAGAACTACCAGGACGAGGCGGCTTTCCTCTCCGCCGAGCAGAAACAAACGCGCGAGCAAGCCATCATCGACAAAGAGAAAGAAGCCAGCGACCTGCGCAAGAAATACTTCGGACCCGAAGGTGAACTCTACAAGAAGCGCGTGGCTCTGCTTGAGCCTATACAAACAGAGATCTACGAAGCGGTTAAAGCCATTGCCCAAACTAAGAACTTCCAAGTAATTATTGATCGCTCCGCCGACAACGGCATAGTGTTCGCCTCGCCCACAATAGACATTAGCAACGAAGTGCTACAGAAGCTGGGCTACAGCGTACGCCGATAAAATGCCACATCCTCAAATTCTCTCAAGACAAAACAAAAACTAAAACTAATTCAACAAAATGAAAAAATCCCTTTTGATGCTGACGTTGCTCCTCGCACCGTTAGCAATGAGTGCACAGCAGTTTGCCCACTTCAGCCTTTCCGATGTGATGCAGGCTATGCCCGACTATCGCAACGCATTCACAGAACTCCAAGCCATAGGCCAGCAATATAGCAACGACCTACAAGCTATGGAAGAGGAAATTCGTATGAAGATTGAGAAGTATCAGAAAGAAGTTACCGATGCCACGCCCGCCAATATCCGTGAGCGGCGCGAGCAAGAGATTATGCAACTTCGTGAGCGCTACGAACAGGCTCAACAAGACAACACCACGAGCTTCCAGCAGCAGCAACAGCAAAAGATGGAGCCTATTCAGAAAAAAATTCTTGACGCAGTCAACACGGTGGCGCGCACGGGCAACTACGTATATGTCATTGACAAGAGCGCGGCTCAGCAAAACAATATGATCATCAATGAAGCCGTCAGTGCCGATGTGACCCAAAAAATTATGGACGTGCTCGGTATCACGCCTGAGGATATCGCCGCTGGCAAGGCTTTCGTGGCTCGTATGCAGCAAGAAGCCCAACAGCAACAGCAACAGCAATAGGCACTGCCTACGTTGCTCTTTGTTTTCCATCCCTCACCCGCACACAACGTTTTGACTAACCTTATAATGGCCAGAGACAGACGTTGTGGCGAGTTTTGGTGCAATGAGAGGAAGGCACGTTGTCCTATCGCGCACGTTGCCAACTCAAGCAATGGCTAAAAACCTATCGTTCTCTTTTCCACAGATGCGCCGTGGCATATCTGTGCAGGCATAAACAAGGATAATTCATTGAGAAGTTATTAAGGGATGTTATGAAATTAGGCTGAATAGATTTTGTGCTATAAGAGGTTAAGACAAATGATGCCCAAGAGAGATGAAAAGTAGTCAGTCATAGAAAGGGCATAGATCCTAATTATAGAACCTCCCATCAATAAAAGCGGACTTCCTTTTAATATCGTCTAATGAAAAGACTCTTTATAAATACTACGCTTCTACTTAGCCTCTCTGTTCTTGTCTGTAGTTGCATCCGCGACGAGGCACTCGGCACGGAGTGCGACATCACTGGCGTGGACGAAACGTGGCTGGCCTCTTTGCCCAACAATTTCCTCATTGGAACACCAGTGGTACGCAACAGCAGCGTCACATTTATGGTCAGCGAGGAAGCCGACCTCACCGCCTTGGCACCACAATTTGAAATCACGCCGGGTGCCAGCCTCTTCTTTATTGAAGAAGACGGCACCGCCACTGCCTACAACGTTGCGCGGCTCATCGATTTCACATTATCGCAGACCTATCGTGTGGTGAGCGAAGACGGAGCGTGGCAAAAGGACTATGAGGTAAGTTTCGAACGCCCGAGGCCACTCGATTTTTGCGACTTCGAGGCATTCACCTACAACGATGCCAATCAATATCAACGCTTGCTTTGGCAACAGACCGATGGCAGTTTCAATGCCACGCTTTGGGACAGCGGAAACGCTGGTTATTCATTTACCGGGCAAGCAGCATCGCCACTCGACTATCCCACCACGTTCGTAAACGACGAGGGCGGCCTTGAAGGATATTACGCTCGTTTGCGTACGTTGAGTACAGGAGTGTTCGGGAGTCTCGTGGGAATGCCTATAGCGGCAGGAAACTTATTCCTGGGTGAGTTTCAGGTGACCAACGCAGTGGCCGACCCGCTCCATGCCACACGCTTTGGTATGCCTATTCTAAGAGACGAGCCTACTGCCATAGAGGGCGACTATCGCTACCAACCTGCTGCCACAATGACCGGCGGCGAGGCCGGAGCAACCGATGCCTGCGACATCTATGCCGTAATCTTTGAAATCAATCCGCGTGAGTTTGCACCTCTCTTTGGCGATGATGTAAAGACCAACGAACGCATCGTAGCCATTGCCCAACTCCCCGACGGACAAGCCCAGCCCGAGTGGACACATTTTCGCTTGCCGTTTGTGTATAAAGACGGACGCACCTTTGACGAACAAAAGCGTCGCCGAGGCGAATATGCACTTACCATTGTGATGACCAGTAGCGAAAGAGGAGCATACTTCCAAGGTGCTGTAGGTAGTACGCTATGTGTGGACAACCTTAAAATTGATTGGAGAAACGAATGAAACGCACTCCATATATATATATAGTTTGGCTACTGAGCCTTAGTGTCGTACTCCCTGCATACGCCACGGTTGAAGAAGTGCCACAGCGCGACACCGTTACCGCCGTGTCTGTACCCGAGGATACCCTATATCTCATACAGCCGATGAGATGTTTTCGACGCGAGGGCGGACTGCTCCACGGTTGGCTGTTCACCGCAGGCGCAGGCGTTCAGATAGGAGGAATGACACCGACACCTATGCCACGGGCTATTCGCAAGATAGAGCAATACAACCCCCTGCTCTGCCTGTCTCTGGAGTTGCAAGCTCGTAAGTTTTTCGACAACAGTTCGCGCTGGTCGGCGAGCATAGGTCTGCGCTTAGAGCAAAAAGGAATGAAGACCGATGCCAGCGTAAAGGGCTACCACATGGAGATGACAGCCGATGATGGCGGGTATATGGAGGGCCACTGGACAGGACGTGTAAAGACACACGTGCGCAACTCCTACCTCACAATGCCTCTGCTGCTCCACTATCGTATGAGTTCACGTTGGAGTGTTCATGCAGGGCCATACGTCAGCCTACTGCTCGACGGCGATTTTGATGGCGAGGCTTACGATGGGTATTTACGCCACCACGACCCAACGGGCGAGAAGGCGTACGTCACCCACGCTACCTACGACTTCGGAAAAGATCTCCGACGCTGGACTTGGGGCATACAAGCGGGTACCACCTGTCTGCTGATGCCCCATTTGGAAGCTACAGCGCAACTCACATACGGCTTCAACGATATATTCCCCGCTCACTTTCATAGCGTCACCTTTGCTTTGCATCCTATCTACGCACGCATAGGGCTGAACTATATGTTCTACACACCATAAATCTAAGAAACCGCACTAATATCCTTTTCCACTATGAAGCAAACACTCCTCCTCCTCCTCGCCTTGACGCTTAGTGCCTCTATGGCCTCTGCTAAGAAATCACCCGCAGAAAAAGCAGCCGGCGAATACACAGGCCTGCTCTATATAGGTATGGGAAACCCCGTCGCCGAAGACACCGAAAGCCAGAGTGCCACCATTAAAATGGAGAAGCAGACCGAAACAACCGTGAAGTTCACACTGCCTAACTTCAAATACGGCTCTTTGTCGCTCGGCGACATCGAACTCAACAATATCCCTGTTTATGAGAAAGAAGACGGCACTATAGCTTTTGGTGAGAACAGCCCACAGAGCCTCTCGCTAAGCATAGTATCGGCCAACGTTAATATTGACCATACCACAAGTTACGTCAATGAAGGTCATGCTTTTATTGACGTGTTTGTTACTACCTATATCTTGTTTAGTAATGTCAATATCTATGTGCGTTTTGTAGGCGACAACGACACCTACGAACCCGAAGGCATCGCCCACGAAATGGAAGGCACGCATAGCGGCACCATTTATTCGGATCTGACACCTCTTCTCTCCTCGGAATCAGCACACAATGCTGGCGCGTTGCAGATAGTGGCTGACGGCCCTAATGCCGTGCGCCTCTTTCTAAGCAATGTGGAAATCGAAGGACTCTTTATAGAACAAGTAGTGTTCAGCACCACCGTTGTTGACAACGGCGATGGCACTGTTTCGTTCGCAAAGGCCACCGATACGGGTAGTATCGCCGGTACGACGGACTACAAGATGACACTCCTTGATGGAAAAAACTCTACGTGGAGCACAGACAGCATAGGTCTTACAATAGAAGCCGAGATCAATGAAACGTATTTCTACATCGTCTTCACCACAGGCACACTGCCTCCACCCATCGAAGATGACCCCACGCCCACCACTGGCCCTGCCGTAGATATAGCGGGTGAATATACTGCTGGCATCTACATCAATCTGGGTACGCCCGTAACTGATGAAACGTCAAAGTTTACCGAGTCTATCATCCTGCTTACCGCGCAGGACGAAAGCACCGTGACTTTCGCCCTAAAAGACTTCAGTCTTGACGGAGTGAACTCTTTGGGCGACATCGTTCTGAAAGATGTTCCCGTTATTGACAACGGCGATGGCACCTATCGCTTTGGCCCTAATGAGCCGCAGAGTGTGACCCTCGGTGGCGGAGCTATTATCGCCGATGTCAAGATTGACGATGCCACGAGTTATGTTGCCGATGAGAACCTTTATATTGACGTTCCCGTGCAGGCTATGGGCGAATACATTTACGTACACGTAGGATTGCCCGTCACCGCTACCGCTATATCCACCGTTCTTACCGCCGCACCAGCGTCACACATTATTTACGACCTCAGTGGTCGACGCTATACACAGCGGCCCAACGTCCCCGGCGTTTACATTGTCGGAGGAAAGAAGGTGTACATCAGATAGTTGAATCTTAGGTAGTAGTGAAAACCTATCAATGTCGTAAGAATAGCAACCAAAGCGCAGCTTTCTGGAAGCGCAGACGGCTCGCCTGCTTGCCCAGTAAGGACAACAGCATAGCTGCGCTCATCGCCCTCTTAGAACTTTTACACTACTTCCGAAACACGAATCAATTAACTCTTTCCCTGTAATCTTATGCTACCTAATACCGACCTCAAGACTGCACTGCGCGCTTTGGCCAAAGAGAAGAATGCTGTAATCCTCGCTCACTACTACACCGAGGCAGCCGTGCAAGATGTCGCTGACTTTGTGGGCGACAGCCTCGCCTTAGCACAACAGGCTGCCAAGGCCGATGCGGACATAATACTTATGTGTGGCGTACACTTTATGGCCGAGACCTGCAAGATACTCTCTCCTGAAGCCAAAGTGCTCATTCCCGACACCGCCGCCACCTGTTCGCTGGCAGAGAGCTGCCCCGCTGACGATTTTGCCAAATTTGTTGCCGCACACCCTAACCACAAAGTCATCTCCTACGTCAACACCAGCGCAGCTGTTAAGGCAGTTACTGATGTCGTTGTTACCAGTGGCAACGCACGTGAAATCGTAGATAGTTTCCCCGCCGACCAACCCCTTATTTTCGGCCCCGACAAGAACCTCGGCGCATACATCAATGCTATCACCGGACGCGAGATGCTATTATGGGATGGGGCATGCCACGTGCACGAACGCTTCTCCTTGGAGAAGCTCATCGAACTCAAGCAGCAATATCCTACGGCAGAAGTCCTCGTACACCCCGAGTGCCGTGGTGCGGTGCGCAAGATGGCCGATGTCGTAGGAAGCACCGCACGCCTGCTCAAACACACACAAGAAAGCCCCTGCACCACCTTCCTCGTAGTTACCGAAAGTGGCATACTACATCAAATGCAGCAGTCGAGCCCCGACAAGACGTTTATCCCCGTACCTCCCGATGATCCTGGCTGTGCCTGCAATGAATGCCAGTATATGCGGCTCAATACTTTGCAGAAGGCCTACAACGCCCTGCTTAACGAAAGCCCCGAAGTCACCGTTCCTGCCCATATCGCTGAACGTGCCGTGCGCCCCATAATGCGAATGCTCGAAATAAGCCGCAAACTCGGTCTGTAAATAGACGTATCCACTCCATACTCTTGCTTACCCTTAGAGCCGAGAGCGTTTTATTAGATAATCCCCATAGAGCATACTTTTGTGCAGAACCAGTCGCAGCGATGCCCTGCAAAGGCTGCGGAAATACCGATTTTTGGTAGAAATACTTTGCTGACACATAATGTTGCACTAAATTTGCACGCCGTTTCATTAAGCACAATTCTTTCACGACAAACGGCTTCGGCGAGAAAAACAAACAAAACATCATAATTCCAAATGCAAAACAAAGGATTTATCAAGTTCATCGCAGTAGCACTGACGCTAATTTGCCTCTTCTATTTCTCTTTCTCGTTCGTCACGAGACACTATGAAGGTAAAGCCGCCGCTATCGCTGCTGCACAAGGCGAGGACGCAGGAAAAGCCTACCTCGACTCTATGATGAACGAGAAAGTTTACCTCAACTGGAAAACGCTCAAAGAGTGCCAAACACTTCAGATAGGCCTCGGTCTGGACCTTGAAGGCGGTATGAACGTCATTCTTGAAGTGAGTATCCCCGACGTAATTAAAAACCTCGCTGGCGAAAACGCCAAAGACCCCGCAGTGTTGGCGGCTATTGATGTTGCTAACAAAGGCGTGAAGGCAGGCAACGGAGATTTTGTAGAACTCTTCGTTAAAGCTTATCAGCAAGCCAACGGGCAAAACAAACTCGGCGGTATTTTTGCTGAGAGTTTGAGCGAAGAAGGTATCACCTTCAAGAGTACCGACGACCAAGTGGCCAGTGCTTTGCTTAAACAAGTAGAAACGGCGGTGAACAACTCTAACGAAGTGGTGCGTACGCGTATCGACCGCTTTGGTGTGGCACAGCCCAATATACAGATTTTACGTGGTCGTGGCCAACTCGGACAGATTATGGTAGAGATGCCTGGTATTAAAGAACCAGAGCGTGTCCGCAAACTCCTTCAGGGAAGTGCCAACTTGGAATTTTGGGAGACTTATACCTACAACGAAGTGAACAGTGCCGTGCGCGACCTCGACGCGCGCTATGCCCAGTTCCTAAAAACGGGTCAGGTGGCAGTAGCCGATAGCGCACAAACCGCCGTTGTGGCTGATAGCACACAGACCGACACAACATTGGCCGCCGCGCCCGCCACACCCACCACAAACGACAAAAGCGGGGCTAATGAGGAACACCCCTTGCTCAGCCGCTTGCTACAGCAAGGCGTTACCTCGCCTACAGGCTGCGTAATAGGATTGGTACGCGCTGCCGACACCGCAATAATCAATAATATCATTACCTCGGAAGTGGCAGAGCAGATCTTGCCGCGCGACCTCAGAATGGCTTGGGGTGTGAAGCCCAGCAGCTATGTCAAAGGCAACTTCTTTGAACTCTATCTGCTCAAGACCAACGACAAGGGTGAGGCCGCTATGCAGGGCGATATCATTGCCAAGGCAAAAGACGACTTCAGCCAGCAGCACCACCCCATCGTGACGATGACGATGAACAGTGGTGGCGCACGCGACTGGGCAAACCTCACCCGCGACAATATCAACAAGTGCGTGGCCATCGTGCTTGATGGATACGTGTATAGTGCCCCCGTTGTTCGCTCCGAGATTAGCGGAGGCAATAGCGAAATCAGTGGTAACTTCACCACCGACGACACGCGCGACCTCGCCACCGTGCTCAACTCAGGTAAGATGCCCGCACCCACCAAGATTGTGCAAGAGGAGACCGTAGGCCCGAGCCTTGGTGAGGCTTCTATTCGCGCAGGCTTCACCGCCTGTGTAGTAGCCTTTGTGTTGCTGATGATATATATGTGCCTAATGTATGGCTTCATTCCTGGAATGGTGGCCAACTGCGCACTTATCCTCAACTTCTTCTTCACTTTCGGCGTGCTTATTTCTTTCCAAGCAGCACTGACAATGAGCGGCATAGCGGGTATGGTACTATCGCTCGGTATGGCCGTGGATGCCAACGTGCTTATATATGAGCGTACGAAAGAAGAGCTGCGTGTGGGCAAGAACATCAAGAATGCCCTTGCCGATGGTTACGGCAACGCTTTCTCCGCTATCTTCGACTCTAACCTCACGAGTATTATCACTGCCGTAATTCTCTACAATTTCGGTACAGGACCTATCCGCGGATTTGCTATGACACTCGGCATCGGCATCGTGGCTTCGTTCTTCACCGCCGTGTGGATGACACGTATGGTTTATGAACACTTCCACGCCCGCGACAAGTGGCTCGGACTGACATTCACCACGCCTATCTTCCGCAACTTCCTTACTAACACAAAGGTGAAGTTTATGGAAGCATCATCCAAATCGTTCATAGTGTTTGGCGTGCTGGCTGTTGTATTTATTGGTTCGTTGGTAGCTCGCGGCCTGTCGCAAGGCATCGACTTCACCGGTGGCCGCAACTATGTGATAGAGTTTGAACAAAAAGATGTAACACCCGAGGCTGTCTCTGCCGCCGTTGCCGACAAGGTTCACGCACAAGACCCCAATGCTACCGTGAGTGCCATTAGCATCGTCACAACAAGCAATCCCGCTGTGCGTCTTACCACAAACTACAAGATTGACGACGATGCTGAGAGTATCGACCAAGAGGTGGAACAATTCATCTGGAGTGCCTTGAGTGAGAAAGGCTTGATAAAGGCTGATTATAACACTTTCAAAGACCGCGACAACAAGACGGGCGGCTCTATCATTAGCGCACAGAAAGTAGGACCGAGCGTAGCTGCTGATATGACACGTAGTGCCGTAATTAGTGTGGTACTCTCCCTTATTGCTATCTTCCTTTATATCCTCGTGCGATTCCGCAACGTGGCCTTCTCCGTAGGCTCTGTCTTCGCCTTGGTCGTTGACGTACTCTTCATTATCGGTATGTATAGCGTATGCTGGGGATGGGTGCCCTTCTCCTTGGAGGTTGACCAAACGTTTATCGGTGCTGTACTCACCGCTATCGGTTACTCCATAAACGACAAAGTGGTGGTGTTCGACCGCATACGTGAAAATCTGAAACTTTATCCCACACGTCCCACAAGGCAACTGCTCAACGACTCGTTGAACCAAACGCTCTGCCGTACAGTGACAACGTCGCTCACCACGTTGCTTGTGCTTCTGTGTATTTTCTTCCTTGGTGGCGACAGCATTCGCTCCTTCAGCTTTGCTATGATACTGGGCGTGGTATTCGGCACGTTCTCCTCTATCTTCCTGGCATCCCCCATTGCCTATCGCCTGCTCAACCGCAAGCGTATAGTGGCTGAGAAGGTGGCTCAAGCCTAAGGCCTGATAGCTATATCAATACATTATTAGATGGCGTGGCTCGCAGTTGACCGCGAGTCGCGCCATTTATTATTCGCTTTTATTGCTGTTCGCTAATAGTTTGGAAGCATTCACAACAACTATTCTTTCCAAAAATCTTTCGACACGCTCCAAGCATTCCGAGGAGGATAAGCGACTACTCATCGTTGCCACACCACAGATGTTTTAGGTAAAGGCCTTTATGCAGAGATTTTAACACGTGCTACTAAAGAAAAACAAATTCAATGAGAGTAGGAAACTATAATAGGGGGGGGGGAGTTTTCGTCCTCCCGCGTTACGGGTCTTGATTTGGTGCGCAGTGTGGCCATCTTTACCGTAGTTGGTGGCCATTTCTTTTTGAATACAGCCTTTCTCAAGGAAGACTTCGGCGGTGTGTCAATGTTCCTGCAGGGTATGGTGCGGCAGGTGATGGTAATTGGCGTTCCGCTTTTTTTGATGCTTACGGGGTATCTCAATGCGGGCAAAAAAATCTCGCGGGCTTACTACCGCGGCTTGATACGCGTACTATCGGCTTATCTCGTCTATAGCCTGCTAACGATAGTTTTTAGAGAAATACTACTCCACGACCACCGTAGCCCCTGGCAGTGGGTACACGCTATTCTTTCTTTCGATGCTATTCCTTACGCTTGGTATATTGAGATGTGGATAGGCCTCTTTCTACTTACTCCTTTTCTGGGCGTACTTTATAACGGCCTAACGACCAAGCGCGAGAAGCAAGTGCTTATCCTGACATTGGTACTCCTCTCGCTCATGGCGAGTTTCTGCAACCGCTACGGCCTAAAAGTGTGGCCAGCCTTTTGGGAGAAGATATACCCTCTGGCCTATTTCTTTCTCGGTGCCTACATTCGTGAATATCGCCCCCGTATCGCTACACGTACAACTTGTGCTGTCGTACTTGCTTTCGCTATGCTAAATCCTATTGCTGCCCTTATTCTTGCCCCAAATCGGCCAATGATACAACCTTTTGGTGCTACGGAGACACCGCTCACCTTCATCGTCGTTGCACTATGCTTTCTATCGATGTATGAGCGCGACACAAAAAGTCTCCGCGTCAAGCACTTGTTAGCCAGAGTCTCTGTACTATCGTTGGATATGTACTTAGTGAGTTATATGTTCGATGCACTATTCTACCCGTGGTTTATGGAGCGGTTCTTCGTCAACCAACGCGGGTTTGGCATTTGGTGGCTTGTGATGGTACCCCTTATCCTGTTATGCTCCTTCGCTCTTTCGGCTGTTATAAATCCTTTATTACCTACAGGAAAACCGAAGCAACGAATTGCGAGTTGATAAACAAACCTTCAAGAGATTTCAGGTCTCTTTTTGGCAGAGTATCCGAGCAAGCTTCTCCTTTGTTTTTTTTTTTTTGCGGACACCATTAATTATAATTGAGGAGGCGAGGATTATTTTCTTCCTCGGATGAATTATTCAAAGTGTGACTATATTTTTACAAATAAAACCTATGTTTTTGCACATATAGGCTTTATTTGTAAAAATATAGTCACACTTTGAATTATTAGTCCGATTAAGGAAAAAACTTTGGCCTTACGCCAGAAGAGCAGGGCGTTACTTGCTTCATCTTGGCCTTGACGAGCAAAAGTCTGTTGAAGACGAACCATTGCTGGCTTTTCGTGGCTATTACACTACTTGTGAAACTTGACAAATTAGTTCTCTTATTTGTTCTTCACAAATGCACAGCGGATGGGGTAATGGTCGGAATAGAATATGCTTTGGTCTATTTGGCAGTTAGAGGGCTTAAAGTGGCTGCTACAGAACATATGGTCAATACGCACGAGCATACTATTCTGGTTGAATGAGCGTCCTAAGCCGGTCGCCGTGGCTGCATAGCAGTCTTTGAGAAATGCCGACACGCGGTTGTGGGCATAGCTTATCGGCGTGTCGTTGAAATCGCCACACAGTATCACGCGTTTTCCTTTCGTGCGCTCCAGAAACTGGCAGAGCTTATCCACCTGTTCAGCACGCTCCACCGCTGCGGCAGAAATCTTTGTCAGTAGCGTCACTCCCTCTTGCCGATGTTTGGCCGTGCTTAGAATATCTGTGTTGTGTACCATACCCGAAAAACCTTGTTTCTCATCGGGAGAGAGATGCATTGATGTCAAATGGCAATTCACCACATAGAGCGTGTCGCCATCGTCGTCTAACAATGTGTAGGCCACACAGTGATTATTCTTTCCGCGAGCCACCAACTCACTACCCACTATCTTCAAGCGCGAAAAGATGTTCAGATAACTGCTTTTCTCCAACTCCAAAGAGTCGGCGTAGGCAAACCGCTCGCGCATCACAGGCAGGAAATACTTAAAATATGCTTCATTATGTCGCGGGGCTTCTTGCAAACAAACAATGTCGGCTTCACTCTCCACAAGATACCGTGCTACCTGCTGATGCTCGCTATCGCCTATCCCGGTCTTGGCAAGGTTTTCTACGTTAAAGGAAACAACGACAAATGCTCCTTGAGGGTCTTTCTTCTGTGGCAGATTAACAGGAATATATACACGTATGCACCATACATTAGCGAGCAATACTAATACTGCAATCCACCACCTACGCACACGCAGCAAGGCACACACAACGGTGGTAGCCACCGCTAAAAATAAGAAGAACGGAAACCCTAAGACAAATGCTCCCAACAGCGGGAATCGCGCGGGGCTTACGAACGTGGACAACCCACAGAGCGTAAGCAAAAAAAGCGATACTCCCGTACATATTATTAGCAACGAAGAACCTGCGGAAATGATTTTCCTCTTTCTTTTGGCTTTGCTCATGGCAGTTCAGCGGTTGGAACACACTGGGGTGTGTCCTATTCAGAATGTCCGTAGAGAACAGCGTTTTCCACGTATTCTAACAATAAGATGAACGCTCATCGTTGGCTTCTATCAAACAACTCCCGCTTCTCCTCTTCGGTAAGGCTTTGATAGCCCGAGCGTTTTACCTTGTCGAGGATTTCGTCCATCCGTGCCTCGTTTGTTCGCTTTGACTCGTTATAGCGATAGTCGGGGTTGCTCTCGTTGCGCATTGCATTGCGCTTCCCCTGCATACGTTCGCGTACGCGTTGCCACGTGGACGGCTTGCGTGGTTGCCAGACATTTCTGCCACGTCTGCCGCGATACCCATCGCGCCGACGAAAGTCTAAGATAAGTAGCCACCCCACGAACATTCCTCCGAGGTGGGCAAAATGTGCCACATTGCCCGTACTCAAGAAAGCCTCGGCCAGCTCAATGACTACCATAAACACCACGAACCATTTCGCTTTGAAAGGTATTGGCGGAAACATTAGCCAAATCTTCTGCTCGGGGTGGTTCATACCAAATGAGAGCAATACGCCATATATCGCACCGCTTGCACCCACCGTAGCCCACGCGTTGAGTACCTCGGCTGGCACGTAGTAGTCTTTGGCTATCAAGGCGTACTCACCCAGTTGCCATATCTCTTGAAAGAGCCCCGCTCCTAATCCGCACAGCAGATAGAACAGCAAGAAACGTTTTGAACCGAAGTCGCGCTCGGCCTGGCAACCGAACATCCACAGCGAAAACATATTGAGTAGTAGGTGCATTGTGCCGCCGTGGAGAAACATATAAGTGAACAACTGCCACAGCCTGAAATCTGTTGCCAGCACAAAGTGCAGGCCGAACACATTAACTAAATCCCACCCGTGCGCCTCAAAAGCGAGTTGCGCCAGATAGACGATAAAGTTGATGATGAGTAGGTTTTTTACTATGGGTGGCAGATTGCGAAACATAGCGAGGAGCGTTTTTTAGGAAGCGGTGTTCTATAAGGTTTTAGTGGTTTAGTTGATTGATGTACTGACGGGGCTTTTGGAATAAGCCCCTCTTTTTTCACAACCAACTAAACCACTAACTAACAACTTAGAACAGGTATGCGGCTTGTACCTGGAAGCTGTTGCCGTTGAAGTCATAGCCTTCACCAACAGCCTTCTTATAATACTTGCTGATAGAGAAATTGTAGAGCACGCCCACCTCAAGGTGGCCAATCAGTTTCACGCCGGCACCAACGTTCCAACTGGTGTTCATGTTCTTTTTCTTAAACTTGAGCGGACTGTTGTCTTTATCCGTAATAGAGTTGAAATTCCAGTCGCGGTTGCCTACGTTAAAACCAAACTGCGGGCCGGTGGCTACATATACAGCGGCGAGGCTGCTAAAGCCAAAGGTGTAGCGAAGGTTCACAGGAATTTCAATAGAGCGGAACGTCTTAGCTGTGCTACCAGTGGCAGCCTCTACTTCCAAGCGTTTCTGAGAATACACCAGTGCTGCATCGGCACCGAGGCCTGCAATAGGAATGGTGAAGTTTACTTTCGGACCTACGTAGAACCCCGTTGTGTTTTTGGATTTGAGGTTGTTGACGTTGTTTTTCATTTCCTTAGAAAAACTCATTTTCGTAAGGTTTGTTCCAGCCAGCAGACCCCATTGCAACTGAGCGTTTGCCGTGCCCACCGATAGCACCAATACTGCAACGAGGGCAAATAGATTTTTCTTCATAATTGTAGTTTGATTAAGTTTTATAGGTTTTATAGAGTGGTTAGAGGCTTTATAATGGTCGCAGTTTTTTTTAGGGAATAGAGTTATAGTGTGTTTGATAATCATCATTCAACTGACAGGCTGAAAGCAAAAATAGCTCAGAAATCTGACAAAGCGAATGAATAAAACCCACCATTATAGAATTTACCAGAAAAGAGTGCGCTGCACCCAGTAACAAAGGATGCCTGCAAGATAGCCTGCAAACGCGAGCCAAGAAATCTTCTTCATATACCATCCGAAGGAGATTTTCTCTAAGCCCATCACCACCACGCCAGCGGCACTGCCAATAATAAGCATTGAGCCGCCCACCCCTGCACAGTAAGCCAAGAGTTGCCAGAAGATGCCATCTACCGACATATCGCCGCCTGCAACAGGATCAACGGCGTACATACCCATAGCACCAGCCACGAGGGGTACGTTGTCCACAATGCTTGATAGCACACCAATAATACCCGTTACGAGGTAGTGGTTGCCATTAAAAGTAACGTCAAGACCGTGTCCCAACTGTTCCAGCACACCGATTTGTTCCAAGCAAGCCACAGCCATTAAGATGCCGAGGAAGAAGAGAATGGTACTCATATCTATGCGTTTAAGCATATTGGTGACGCGCTTCTGTGTGGTGCCTTTCGTCTTTGTCTTCGGCAATCGGCTGTAGAAGAGTTCCGTGGCGGTCCACAGCAGGCCCAGTACCAGGAGTATGCCGACAAATGGAGGCAGATGTGTGATGCTCTTAAAAATTGGTACGAAAATCAGTCCGCCCACGCCGAGGAAGAATACGGCTTTTCGCTGCCTTGATGTCAGTTCGCTGGCCTCTACGAGTTCTGCGCCGGTGCTTTTTACGGGGAGCAGGAAACCCTTAAGTTGGAGCGAGAGGAGATAGGCCGGGATAACCATTGATATGAGGCTCGGGATAAAAATTTCCATAATTACGCCAGCAGCGGTGATAAGTCCTTTGTTCCAAAGCATAATGGTGGTGACGTCACCGATGGGTGAGAAAGCTCCGCCCGAGTTTGCCGCAATAACCACCAGTCCTGCGTAGAGCATACGGTCATTCTTGTCGGCCACCAGTTTACGCAGTATCATTATCATCACGATGCTTGTGGTAAGATTGTCGAGGATGGCACTGAGGAAGAATGTCATAAAGGCTATGCGCCACATCAGCGCGCGCTTACTCTTGGTGCGCATTACGTCGCGCACGAAGTTGAAGCCACCGTTCTGGTCCACCACTTCCACTATGGTCATTGCGCCCATAAGGAAGAATAGTGTTGTGCTGGTGCTACCGAGATGTTTCTCTATCACTGTGCTTACGGCCTGCACAAGGCTGTTGTGGTCGCCGGCGGTAAAGAGTTCTGCGGGAATAAACGGCGCAGGATTAATCATAAAAAGTGTCCAGCAGAAAGCGAACATCAGTAGTGCCACTGCGGCTTTGTTTACCTTGGTAAAGGCTTCAAGGGCTATGGCGGCATAGCCCAACACAAAGACAATGATTATGAGAAGTGTGAGGTTCATTGAGCGGTTGAGATTTTGGAGTTTTCAGCGTACTCGGAGTCTTCGGAGTTCTCTGAGTTCTCTGAAAGTTTAAGATTTATGCTTCCTCTTGTGGGGCAAAAGGAAGTGTAGGGTTTTCGGTGTTATTTAGTGCCTTGCTTTTTTTTGTTGAATCTTCTGCCGTAGCGGCTTTACGCCGACGAGTAGTGCGGCGCGGCTTTTTCTCGGGCTCAGCTTTTGGCTCGTTATTAGCATCTTTCTCGTCGCTGAGTTTTTTCTCTTTCTTTTTATTCGTTTGGCTCTCGGCAGTTTCTGTTTTAGGCTTACGACGTCCTCGGCGGGGCTTTGTACTTGTCTTTTCTTCTGCTTTTGGCTCGGTTTTGGGAAGGTCGCTGAGCATAAAGAGTGGTGCGGGAATAGCGGGTGTCTCCGCAGGAGGGGGTGGGGGTGGCGGCTGTAGCGGCGCGGTGTCCGATGATGGGCGTCGACGCGATGCACGTGGCTTCTTTATTTTTTCGGAGGGCTCGGGAGAGTCGGTTTTTGGGGAAAAGCCGGAATTTTTTTGCTTTTCGTTTTCTGATGTTCCGACGTTTTCTGATGTTGTTGAGGACTCGCGTTTGGTAGCAGCAGCCGTTTCTTTGCGTTCTTTTTGGCGTTGGCGTTGTTGGCGGCGGCGTTCAGTTTTTTCTTCGCCCATCTTGGCGATTTCTTCTTCTATTTCTTCTATGCGCGGTACGGCCACAAAGACGGGAGCCTCGGTGCTGGTGCGGCTCTCTTTGGCTTCAAACACTTGCGCCACCAGTGCTTGTGAGCGACGCATACGCAACAAAGCGTCGCGGCAGGCTTTTTGCTCACTCTCTTTTTTTGAGTAGCCTTTACCTTCGCCCACCATCACGCCTTCAATGTCAAGAATGGTGCGAAACACTGGGCTATTGGCTTCTGCCTTATCTACGTTTTTTAGTTTGAACTCGCAGCTTATGCGGTTCTTCTGGCAGTATTCAAGTATCTTGCTCTTGAAATTAACCTCACGCTGCGCCACGTCGTCAATATTGACAAATTTACGCAGTATCTGTTTTTCCACAAACTTTTTGCAGGCGCGGTAGCCACGGTCAAGATATATGGCACCGATCAGAGCCTCAAAGGCATTGCCGCCGATGTTGCTATTGTGGGCTTGCCCTCGCGAACCGGTTTTTATAAGGCGGTCTATGCCCATCTCGGTGGCCAGCTCGTTGAGGGTGCTGCGCTGCACCATTTTGCTGCGCGTATTAGTGAGGAAGCCTTCGCGTTTGTTCTCAAAGTGGTGGAACACGAGGTCGCTCACCACGGCTTCAAGTATCGCATCGCCGAGGAATTCCAGCCGTTCGTTGTTTAGCCGCTTGCCGCCTTTGGGGCTGCGGTATTGATTGCTGCTGTGGCTGAAGGCTATTTTGTAGAGTTCAATCTTGTGGGGCAGAAAGCCCAAAATGCCAGTCAATTCTGCGCGAAAGTCTTTGTCGCGATCTTTTTCGAACAAGAGTTTCACGCGGGTGAATACGTCTAACATTCGTTTATTGAGAGGTTTTGTTGTTTAGGGGTTTAGTTGTTTGCAAAAAAAGCGGACACCTTTATTGCGCGTCTCGCGCGTTTCGCAAGCAACTAAACGCCTAAAACCTAAAAATAACTACTTCACGTATTTCTTCACGATGCAGCAAGCGTTGTGTCCGCCGAACCCAAAGGTATTGCTCAGGGCGGCACGCACGGTGCGCTTTTGTGCTTTGTTGAATGTGAAGTTGAGTCGATAGTCTATTTGTTCGTCTTCGTCGCCCTCGGCATGGTTTATTGTGGGCGGCACGATGTCGTTGTAAACGCTCAGCACGCTGATGATGGCTTCTACGGCTCCGGCCGCACCGAGCAGGTGCCCGGTCATTGACTTTGTGCTACTGATGTTGAGCTTATAGGCATAGTCGCCAAAAACTTGCTGTATAGCTTTCACCTCGCTGATGTCTCCTACAGGAGTTGAGGTGCCGTGCACGTTGATATAGTCAATGTCTTCGGGTGTCATCTCTGCGTCCTCAAGTGCGTTTTGCATCACGAGGCGTGCGCCGAGTCCTTCGGGGTGGGAGGCCGTGAGGTGGTGCGCATCGGCACTGAGTCCGCCGCCGGCTATTTCGCAATAGATTTTTGCGCCGCGTGCCAGGGCGTGCTCCAGTTCTTCGAGTACGAGGCATCCTGCGCCTTCAGCCATCACAAATCCGTCGCGGCTGGCACTGAAGGGCCTGCTGGCTCCGGCGGGGTCGTCGTTGCGGGTGGAGAGGGCGTGCATAGAGTTGAAGCCGCCTACACCAGCGTCGCAGATGGCTGCTTCGGCTCCCACGGCAAGTATGGCGTTAGCCTTTCCGAGGCGCAGGAGGTTGAAGGCATCAACGATGGCGTTCGTACTGCTGGCGCAGGCCGAGGTGGTGTTGTAGTTTGGTCCGTGGAAACCGTAGGCGATGGATATTTGCCCGGCGGCGATGTCGCTAATCATCTTAGGAATGAAGAAAGGATTGTAGCGCGGGGCACCCTCGGGATGGCAAGCGCGGTAGCCCACCTCGCTTTCAAACGTGTGGATGCCACCGATGCCTACGCCGGTGATTACGCCGATGCGGTTTTTGTCCACGCGCTCAAGATCCATGCCGCTATCCGTGAGTGCTTCTTTCACTACGGCAAGAGAGTATTGCACGTAGGGATCTACTTTGCGAGCCTCTTTGCGATCCATCACTGTGAGGGGGTCAAAGCCTTTCACTTCGCAAGCGAAAGTGGTTTTGAATGCTGAGGCATCAAACTTGGTGATCGGTGCGGCACCGCTTACGCCGTTCTTTATATTCTCCCACATCTCTGGTACGCTGTTTCCCACGGGGGTGAGAGCACCGATGCCAGTTACTACTACTCGTTTTAGATTCATAGTCTTGCTTTTTAAGAGAGATAAGAAAAAAAGACTATTCTTTCAGGGAAGAGGCGCTCGCTGGGGAATTAGAGGAGTTACCGCCGACTTTGGCGTAGCCCCCTGCTATGGGGCAGTGATAACTCCTGTAATCACTCGGAACTCCCTAAAATTCCCTGAGAGAATAGCCTTGAAAAAGCTTTTAATAAATTAGGTTTGAATCGTGCAGTGTGTAGAAACCTTATTTGGCATTCTGCTCAATGTAAGCGATTGCCTCACCTACGGTGCTGATTTTCTCGGCTTGCTCGTCGGGGATTTGGATGTCGAACTCTTTTTCGAACTCCATAATCAACTCAACAGTGTCAAGCGAGTCGGCACCGAGGTCATTGGCAAAGCTGGCTTCTTCTTTGATTTCAGCTTCGTCCACGCTGAGTTTGTCTTTAATGATTTCTTTCACTTTTGCTGCAACATCCATGTTTGCCATAGTAGTGTAGTTTTTAATAAAGGGGTTAGAATTAGTTTTCTGTCTTTGATTTGTCGTACGGATAGGCCGTTTGGAAACGGCTAAATCTCTGTTTTTGACGCGCAAAAGTAGGGTTAAAAACTATTCCTACCAAGTAGGAAGTTAAAAAAATGTGAAAATCAGTACACTATACATCTTCTTTTTGCGCAAAAACGCACGCTCAATGTTGCAAACGTGCGGTTTTTCGTGCGATTGTTGGCGTTGAAACCTTTTGTACTGTGCTTTGCTGATTCTTACGCTTTTCGCTTGTGGCTTACCAAGAGGGCATATTGTTTGAATCGTTCCGCCACGATGTCAGCCGCGCAAGTGTCATCGGCGATTCCGTATGGGTTCAGCACGGCGCGTGCATCGCTGCTATACGGCTTCTGTTAGGAGTGTTGTTGCGGGGGAGGGGGTGTTATATGGAAGTCTTGGGTACTTCCGACAGGGGGATGCGGCGTGCCTTCACCCATTTGTCGTAGAGGCTCACTTTGAACTCGGCGGATGTTTCGGTGAGGCGGCGAAAGTAATAGGTGGCGATGTTGTTTCCTAATGTGAAGTATCCCTCGTCTGGTGCTGTGAATACCAACTTGCTGACACACGAAGTGTGGAACGTCTTACCTGCCCTGTTTCCAGCGATATGGGAGGGGGAGTTGGCCGTGCCTACAATTATTGTCTTTCCCTCGTCAGGATGGAAAACAAAAATGAGAGGTTGGCAGTTTTCCATAATTTTGATTTTGTGCCCCACAACGTAGCAGTGATATGTGTCCTCCACCGACCAAGCACCGCCCGTAAGCATCTTTCTGCCGTCTTCTATGGTTAGTGTTGTGGTTGTTTGTGGCTGTTGCTGCGTCGTTGTGACACGTTGTCCTGAGACAGTTGTGTTGCCCGGCTGCTGTGGCTGTTGCTGCGTCGTTGTGACACGTTGTCCTGAGACAGTTGTGTTGCTCGTCTGCTGTGGCTGTTGCTGCGTTGTTGTGACACGCTGTCCTGAGACAGTTGTGTTGCCCGTCTGCTGTGGCTGTTGCTGCGTTGTTGTGACACGTTGTCCTGAGACAGTTGTGTTGCCCGTCTGCTGTGGCTGTTGCTGTTGCTGTGTGTTGGCTTGTTGTTGCGTGTTCTGTGTCTGTGTGAATTGTTCTGTCTCAGCGGTTTGCGTTTCGGACAAGGCAAGGTTGGGTGCTGGACTGGTTCGGGTGAGTGTGAAATGCTTCTGCTCGTAAGCAATCAGAAAACCTTCTTCTTTAAGATACTGATAAACAAAGTTGCGGCTAATGGTGTCGCCGTTTTGGTCAAGACGGTAGCAGTATATAAAGCCTCGCGTTACGACAGCTTTGGAAATGGGTTTAATGAGACTCACGGTGTATTCATCAGCGATGCTCCTGCCAGTTTCGTTGTCGTGACCATATACGATAAAGTGGTGTCCGGAAGCGTCGTTGAGGAGTTCTACACGCAGGTACTGGTGAATGTCGGTCTCATCTCCGCCGCCTTTACTGATGGCAAACTCGCCGTGGAGAAAGTCTTGATAATTATCCTTCGTCACTTGTGCCGCGATGGTGAGGGGGACGAGCAGGTAAATAAGGAGGAGGTTTCTCATAGAAAACAGTGATTTTTCGTTATGCTTGCAAAGTTAATAAAAAAACAGCACGACGCATATCACTGTTGTGACAAACGCATATTAAGATCCTTGAAACGCGGGGTCGGCGACTTTCGTTGCAGGGACTAAGTATTTCTGCTTTCATCTATTCAAAAGGGCTGTATTCAATATGGTTTTGTCAGAAAAAGCGGTGTTCTTTCTCTTGTAGCAAACTTTTCCGTCAGTTTTTTGTCAGACATATTCATTTGTTCTTTTATTTTTGCAAAACTTCTTTTAAGTTTCAAGCGTATGAAGAAAAATTTCTCTATTTCAGCAATGATGCTTGTTGCATTATTGCTCCTCTCACAGTGGGGAATGGCTCAAAGTGTAGTGTTTCCACAAGAGCAACAGGCAGGGGTGGCAACCGCTACAAGCGATGGTGTCACCTATACATTATCCAACGACCTGTTTAGTGCCTCCTTTGTACACGAAGACGGCACCTTGCGATTCGGTGGCTGCAAGGAGATGAATTTAGAGGCCGGTACAGAGCTTTTTTCCATAGAGCTTTCAGGTGGCACTACGATTAATGCTTCTCAGATGACACTCGGCGAAGTGCGTGTTGTCACACTTTTAGGCGATGTCACCGCGGCTCGTGGCAGTGAAAAACTGGACGGCAAGGCGATAGAAGCAGAGTTCTCCTATCAGAATCTCTCTTTGCTGTGGCGTGCTGTCCTTCGCGACGGTAGTCATTATCTACGTACAGAGTTGAGCCTCACGGCAAATAGTGCCACGGCTATGTCGGCCATAACACCGATGATATACACTGTGGACAACCTCACAGCTGAAGCCACACCCGTGGTGGTTGGCAATACGCGTGGTGCAGTGCTTGCCAGCGACAAGATCTTTGCAGGCTTAGAGACTCCTATGGGTATCAATTCTGTCAGTGGTGCTCTCAGCGGTGAGACGTTTGCCTATAAAGCGTGGAATAGTTCCTATTTTTCTGACAACGCCCCCGATGCGCTTCCTGCTGGAATAGCGGCTTTAGGATTCACTAAGGACTATATTGCTGTGAAGCAAGGCTATCTGGCTATTAAGCATGCAGGAAGCTATACAGTTACCTTTCAATACAGTAGCGGTTCTCACCGTCTTGATATAGCGGGCGTTGACGTCCTTGACGCTTTCACGGGCGAGGTAATTGCCAGTGACTACCATAAAGGATCGACAGGCGGTTCGAGTTCTGCCAATGTCTATACGCTTAACATTCCTGCAGCGGGCTATTATCTTGTGCGCTATTTCCGTGATTTGACAGAGGTGCTAAATGGCACTATCACCGGCTCGTGGAGTAGCAATGGCACAATCACGTGGTCCGGTAGTGTGAGTGCGCCCACTGTGGTCTTTGATGGAGACTTGGATAAAAATGTAACGCCCGCAGACGACGCTGTCGATGTTAGCAGTCTGTCCAATCCCGTGCTGGCAGTAGATGAAACCCGTACCGATACGTGGAACACCTCTTCGTGGAGCGTTGTGGAAACGCCGCCGCAGGCTGTCACGGATATGGGCTACTACTATCCTAAGGTGAAGTATATGGAAAAGCCCATCGCCTTTGCACAAGGCGGCGGAACGTTTAGTGCTACTTATGTTTATCAGAGCGGCACACACGGTTTGACAATAGCCGGTGTAGAACTCCTTGATGCCGATGGCAATGTGGCAAGTAGCGACTATCACAAAGGATTCTCCGGTTCCGCAAAGACCGACAACACCTATTCGTTTACCGTACGCACGGCAGGCGACTATCGCGTGCGCTACCTCTGTGTGCTTGGAGACGATGACAACACATCGTCGGGCAACATAAATCTGTCCTACACGCTCAATCAAACGCTACACCTCCCCGCCCCCGACGGAGTAGGCATTAGTGGCCGCTGGAGCCGCAATACTACACTGGCCGCAGGCAAGACCTGGGAAGTGAGTGCGGTGGTGGGGCTCATCGCTCCAGGACAGGCTCGTCGCAGTTTCCTTTGTTATAGCGAGCGTGAGCGGGCTGTACCCTGGAGGGCTTTTCCTGTTTATGTTTCCTGGTATGAATTGAACATAGACCGCAACAACAGCCAGGACTATAGCGGCAATATGACCAGCGACCAATGTGTGGACGTGGTGAACCACTGGAAGACTGATTTCTACGACAAATATGGTGAAGCCCCTGCTGCATTTGTCTGGGACGATGGCTGGGACGAGTACGGCACTTGGTCGTTCAACAAAAACTTCCCCGAAGGCTTTACGCCTGTAGATAATTTGGCAAAGCAGATGGGCACAGGCATAGGCGCGTGGCTCGGCCCCGTGGGTGGCTATGGTACAAGCGGGAACTATCGTCGCAGTTATTGGAGTAGCCGCGGCGGAATGCAGCTCTCCAATTCGGCATACTACAACGTGTTCTACAATGCTTGCAAGAATATGATAGACAGCTACGATTTTCGTTTCTTCAAGTTTGATGGCATATCAGCTCAGTGGAGTAGCGTGGGACCCGATGCCGGAACCACGGGCGAGGAAAATGCCGAAGGCATCATCAATGCTGAATTGGAGATGCGCAAAGTGAAGCCCGATATCTTCTTCAACACTACCGTGGGTACGTGGGCCAGCCCCTTCTGGTTCCATATCAGCGACGCTGTGTGGCGCCAAGAGAACGACTACGGTGAAATTGGCAATCAAGGTACCGATCGCGAGAAATGGATTACCTATCGCGACCGACTCGTATATCAGAATTTTGTGCAGAACTCACCGCTTTGTCCTATCAATACGCTGATGACACACGGCTTTATTCTTACTAACTATGGCAGCGTGTCGAAGAATATGGACTATGCGGGCATCTTGCGCGAAATGCGTTGTGCTTTTGCTTGCGGTTCGGGTATGGTGGAACTCTATTGCGACTATTCGCTGATGAATTCTATCAACAGTGGCAAACTTTGGAAAGACCTCGCTGAATGCATCGCTTGGCAGCGCGACAATGCCGATGTACTTCCCGACACGCACTGGGTAGGCGGCAATCCTTGGGACGGTTCTAAGGCAAATGTATATGGATGGGCGGCTTGGAACGGTCCGCGAGGCACCTTCGCGCTGCGCAACCCCTCTACGACGACGCAGACGTTGACCACTACTTTCAGAGAAGTGTTTGAAATCCCAGCGTATCTAACTGGAAAAGTGCAACTCACCAAAGCGTTTGCTGCCAACCAGGCCTCACTCCCCGGCGCACTTACTACCAGGGAGTACGACATAGACCAAAGCATCACGCTACGCCCCGCAGCCAGCAGTGTCTATGTCTTCAACGCTTCCTTTGCCTTTGATGGTGAGGAAACGGCCATACCCTCTGTGCGCCAGAATGATAGCACACAGATAACAGACACTCCTATATACGATTTGCAAGGCCGCCGTGTGCAGAGTATGACCCCCGGGATATACATCATAGGAGGTAAAAAAGTAATTCAAAAATAAGCCGTAGAACACCCCAAAGGAAAACTATTGCTTATTGTTGGTGTCCGCTAAAACCGTACAAAGCATTAAATCTCCGTCCGCAATGCCGATAAACAGGCGTTGCGGATGCTTTTTTCAAGAAGTAAGCCCCTCGCTGTCGTAAAGCCTGGGAGCGCGGGCGGCTCGCCTGCTTTCTCTTGCACGCGAGCCGCCTGCCGGAACGCACGCGGCTCGACTGTTTGTTCTGTAATGGCTATAGCGATTAGCCCAGGGCATCGCCATAGGTCTGTCAGGCGCACTGCTGTATTGCGCCCGTAAGGGCAAACGCATTTCGACGGCTGAAAGCTTTTCACTTACTTATTCAGCAAGCATAGCCTCTATATCTTTCTCAAAGTCCTTCGGGGCTGTGGTAGGTGCGTAGCGATGTATGGTCTTTCCGTCTTTTGAAATAAGGAATTTGGTGAAGTTCCACAGGATGTCACTGTCTTTCTCAACACTCGTGCTGAGTTTCTTGAGCAGAACATGTGTAGCTTTTGCTTTCAGGCCTTTATACTCCTCTGTGGGAGCCTGAGCCTTCAAATACTCGTAAAGAGGAAGGGCATCGGAACCGTTGACATCGTGCTTTTTCATAATCTGGAACGTCACGCCGTAGTTTAGTTGGCAGAACTCCTCTATTTGCGTGTCGTTGCCGGGATCCTGCTCTTTGAACTGGTTGCAGGGGAAGCCGATGATGACGAGTCCCTTGTCCTTATACTTTTGGTTCAGTGCTTCAAGGGCTTCAAACTGGGGTGTAAAACCACACTTGCTGGCGGTGTTGACGATAAGCAACACCTTACCTTCGAAGTCTTTGAAGTCTATCTCTTTTCCTCGGCTCGTTAGTGCCTTGAAATCATAAATGTTTTTCATAGTTTGTTCTTTGTTAACAGTTCTGTTTCTATTGCATCACTACATCCAGCACCATCATTAGCACAAAACCGACGGCAAAGCCGATGGTGCTGAGGTTAGAGTGCTCGCCTTGGCTGGCTTCGGGTATCAATTCCTCCACTACCACATAGAACATAGCTCCTGCCGCAAAAGCCAATAGATAGGGTAGGGCGAATGTGATTAGTGAGGCCAGCAGAATGATGAGTAGCCCGCCGAGCGGCTCTACGACACCGCTCAAACTACCGATGAGAAATGAGCGCCATTTACTGTTCCCGGCTGCACGCAGGGGCATAGAGATAATCGCTCCCTCTGGCACGTTCTGAATAGCGATGCCGACGGACACGGCGAACGTACTTGCTAACGAGAGCCCTGCTGCGCCGTC
Source organism: uncultured Prevotellaceae bacterium (assembly GCA_937877625.1). Taxonomy (GTDB): domain Bacteria; phylum Bacteroidota; class Bacteroidia; order Bacteroidales; family Bacteroidaceae; genus Alloprevotella. The sequence goes on along the minus strand of CALFJG010000072.1, from coordinate 7,433 downwards.
TTCAGCTCCGGCGAATACCACACCTACTGCCATACCCTCGGGCAGGTTGTGGATCGTCACCGCCAAAGCGAGCATCGTTGTACGAGAAAGATGTGCACGAAGACCCTCTGGCTTATCGGTTTTTATGTGCAAGTGTGGGGTTAGCTCGTCTATCAGCAGGAGGAAGCCCACCCCCAACAGGAAACCGATGCTCGCTGGCACGACAGACCATACCGGGCTCTGCTCCTGCTGCGCCGTTATTTCCATTGCAGGGATAAGCAGCGACCAAACCGACGCGGCCACCATTACGCCGGAGGCAAAACCGAGCAGCGTCTTTTGCAGGCGTGACGACATTTCTTCTCGCATAAAGAAGACGAATGCCGATCCGAGCATAGTACCCAATAATGGAATGAGTAGGCCGATAAGGAGTGCCATTTATGCTTTGTTGAAGCCTCTTTAGGCTACGTTGAAAAAAGTTTTGCCAGCCGTCCAGCGGGTAAAAAAGCTACACATTTATTATACAGACGGAGCAAATACACAATCCTGCGATGTGTAAATGCTCAAAACGTCTGCCAAAAGGGGGGCTTCGCTAAGAAAAAACTTACGTTGTGGGTTGCCACTTGCAGCGAACGGGAGACACAATGGCACCCTCCTTCTTCAACTCGGCGAAAGCCTTATCAACTTCCTTGCGGTCGGCTCCGAGAGCCTTTGTAACGTCGCCCGCCGAAACCGGCTTCCCCGCCGAGCGCATTGCCTGTAATACTTGCTCTTTCATAGTGTTAGCGATATCTTTTCGCCCTTTTTACATCATAGCGGCGAGGAAATTTTCGTAGCCCAGCTTATCAATATAGTTCAAGTATTGTGCTTCCCAGGCCATGTGGCTCTTCTCATCGTCAATCCATTTTTGAATCAATTTCTGTGTGGGATAGTCATCCTTGAAAGCGTTGGCCAACTCGCTAAGGATACTGACACCATCGGGTTGATAGTCCGTTTCTATCTGTTGCTTCGGGTCGTCGTAGAACGGGAATTCTATCGTTTTCATCGCTTCCTGCAAGTCGGCGGGCTTGCAACCGAGTTCAACCAAGCGGTTGAGAACCTCCTCGGCCTCTTCCCATTCTTCTTCAGCCTCTTCTTTCCACTTGTCGGCCAGCTTGTTCCAGCCCTGCAAACGGCAGTAGGCAGAGAAAGCAAAATGTTGCTTACTGTTTCCAAACCATACAGCACCAAGTTTGGCAAACTGTTTCAAAGCTTCTTCTTTAGTCATAGTTGTTTTCGTTTTTAATTGTTAAACAAGATGATACTCTTGAGGGCAAAAGTACAGCTTATTTTTATATGACTTTCTGATAGGAGAGAAAATGTATGAAAAACCGCAGCAGTCCGAACTTTTCCCTCTGTTTACGATGCCCAACCCCGATAGGGAAAAACACACGAACTATAGTATAACCGTATCATCGACTTGAGGAGGGCAAAAGCGGGAAACAGGAAAAACGTGGTCGGACGGAGTTTTAATCGTGGTCGGATTGATTTCAAAATCAATCCGACTAAGTTTAAACACGGTCGGACGCTCGGAGCGCAGGCATTCTTGCCTGCATCATTTTTGCACGTGAGCCGCGTGCGCTCCGGCAGCTCCGGCAGGCGGCTCGCCTGCTTGTCCTGAAAGGGCTATAGCCATCAGCCCCGGGCTGGTAGCTTGCCGTCCTAACAGGGCTTTTACACGACTTCCGAAGCCTAAACTTTTGCGTTAAGCCATAAGAGCAAAGCAAAGCGTGTTTCAGCCTTGCCTTGGCGAGAAAAAGTCTGTCAACGACAAACGTTTAGCGTACACCGATGATTCTAATTACCGTTTTACTGTATTGCCTATGAGGTCTTTAACAATTTCTCCTCCTATAATAAGACCTGCTGTGGCGGGGACGAAAGCGTTGCTGGCGGGAACGGGGCGTCCGCTGTGCTTCGTCTCACAATTTACGAATGTTTCAGGGTGAAGAGGAACCGGCTGTTCTTCACTCCACACGCACTTGGCGTGGCGTATGCCTTCGGCAGCGAGTTTGCGACGAAGGGCTTTTGCGAGCGGATCGACTTTCGTCTTACTCAAGTCGCCCACACGAAAGGCTGTCGCATCAGTCTTAGCACCAGCACCCATACTACTAATTATTGGCACACCAAGCGACGTGCAACGACGTATGAGTTCTGCCTTTGCTGCCACGGTGTCCACGCAGTCTGCAACATAATCGTATTGGCTAAGGTCTATTTGGTCGGCATTCTGCGGCGTATAGAAAAGGTGAAACGTCTTAATGCAACAACTGGGATTGATATCTGCTACGCGCGATGCGGAAACATCGGTTTTATATTTACCAAGTGTACTCCGCAAGGCTACAATCTGGCGGTTCAGATTCGTCTCGGCCACCACGTCATTATCAAACAAATGTAGCTCCCCCACGCCGCTACGCGCTAATACTTCTACGACATAACCGCCCACGCCACCGATGCCCAGCACCGCTACGCGAGCCTTTTTTAATCGTTCTAAGGCTTCACTGCCAAAAAGCATTCGTGTGCGAGAGAGCCACATAACGAACCTATAAGTGCTAACTATTAATCAAGATGAAACTTACAGAATGAAGCAACAAGAGCCATAAAGATGACAAACGGTTAAAGCCCCATCTATGTCAAACCTAACCGTGGGAATGAATAGAACCCATCTTTAATACCACTTCTTCTTCGTGCTTCCCATCTCAAAGACAAGGATTCCGCCTCTTTCTATCTCGGCGAAGTCCACCCAGTACTGCTTGAGCGGCTTACCATTCAATAAAACACGCTGCACATAGCGGTTTTTCTCGCTGCGGTTGCGTGCCTCTATTGTAAATGTGCCACCGCGCACACAGAGCGTAGCACGATCTACGTTAGGCACGCCAATGATATAGCGTCCACCGGCGGGTTCCACTTGATAAAGTCCGAGGGTGGAAAGAACATACCATGCCGACATTTGGCCGACATCCTCGTTTCCGCTAAGTCCGTCGGCGGTGTCGCTATAGAGCTCGCTTAGAACACGATGTACAAGGTCGGCTGTTTGCCACGGACGCCCGAGCATCGTATAGAAATAGATGATATGATGGCTGGGTTCGTTGCCGTGCGCATATTGTCCGATAAGTCCGCTAATATCGGGCGAGGCCGTAGCTCCGAGATCGCCTTCTACCACAAAGAAACTATCCAACTTTTGCAAGAAGGCATCGCGTCCGCCGAGGAGTTCCACCAATCCGCCAACATCGTGCGGCACGAGCCAGGTGTATTGCCAAGCATTGCCCTCGGTGTTGTCGTCTTGTTCGTGAGACGAGTAGAAAGGGTCGAACGGCGTACGCCACGTTCCGTCGCTATGGCGTCCGCGAGCAAAACGGCTTGTACGGTCGATGACATTACGATAAGAAAGTGCCCGTTGCGAGAAATACGCATAGTCTTCTTGTTTTCCAAGTTTTTTCGCCACCTGCGCCACAGACCAATCGGCAAGGGCATATTCGAGCGTGCGCGACACGTTTTCGTTACCGTCTTCTATGGCTATATAGCCACGCTCGCGATACGCTTTCAACCCACGCTCATCAAGCATCACACTGGCACGTAGGGCGGCATAGGCCTCCTCGGCATCTATGCCGGGCACGTCTTTAAGCACAGCATCTGCCACGACACACACACCAGGATTACCTACCATACAATCTGTTTCGTTGTCCATCAAATGCCAAACAGGAAGTTTTCCTTGTTGGTGGTATATATCAAGCATAGAGCGAATGATGCTACTATAGCGGTCGTGCTGAATAAGTGTCATAAGAGGATGAGCGGCGCGGTAGGTGTCCCAAAGCGAAAGAATGGTATAGTTGCCGCCCTCACTCTTGCGTACGTTGCCGTTCTGACCGAGATAAGTGCCGTCTTCGTTACTAAAATCTATAGGAGCGAACATTGTGTGGTAAAGTGCTGTATAGAAGACACGCTTCACACGTTCATCGGGTGTTTCAATACTAATACGCTGCAACGCTTCGTTCCAGGCATCTTGGGCATAGTTCTTGACCATGTCGAAACGCTCGTGGCAGGGCCAGGCGCCACTCAAACGATAATTCTTCAACGCATCGCTCATTGACGTGGGCGAGAGTGCCACACTGACGTGTATCTCTTCGCCTTCGGTGGTGGAAAAGCCTAAACGCATATAATGGTCGCCATAACGCTCTGCCGAGCGAAATGGTTTTTCTGTTTCCAACACAAAATAAATCTTCTGGCGTTTTGCCCACCCCGTGGAATAGCGATAGCCCATAATGGTATTGCTGTCCACCACCTCCATATAACTCTGTGTGGTTTTGTCCCAACATCCGCCGTTTTCAAGGTCGATGACTATGCCAGCGGCTTCGCTCTGTGGAAAGGTGTAGCGGTGTACACCCACACGCTCCATAGCTGTTAGTTCTGCCTGAATGCCGTAACGCGTCAAATACGTTTTATAATACCCGGGCTGTACCACCTCTCTCTGTTTGAGGCTGTAGCTCCATAGCCCGCTGCCTTCCTTGCCCTCTTCGCCGCGTGCGTAGGTCACTTCGCCTACCACGGGCATCAACGTAATGTCGAACAAATCGCCGATGCCGGTGCCACTCAAATGGGTGTGGGAGAAGCCGATTACGGTAGAGTCGCTCTGATGATAGCCCGAGCACCAATCCCAACGCTGCGGCACACTCGTAGGCCCGAGTTGCACCATACCGAATGGCACATTAGCTCCAACAAAAACGTGTCCGTGGCCACCAGAGCCGATGAGCGGGTTGACATACCCGATCTGTGCAAAACCTGTTAGGCTCGCACAGAAAAATAGTATTGCTAACGTGTGTTTCATAAGAGAAAAGACCTATAAAAGTACTATTCTAAAGATACCGGACTTGACACTGTCTCGCTGTGCTGCGACTGTGTGGGAGGCGTGACAGGCGTTGTAGCTGACGTAGTATGCTCGGAGGTAGCAGGTGTTGGCAATGTTTCTGAGCGGGCCGACTCCTCGCGACGCGGTTTATCGGTCTGAGACGGTTTTTGTGTCCCCTCAGTAGTATGCTGCCCGTTTTGTTCGCGGAAACGCGCGTCCTCCTCGCGCTCACGTATGAGCACGCTCTCATCGGCTATGTAGCCCGCCTCGGGATGTGAGCCCGGCTTCATACGAACGTGGGAGCGGCGAGTGTCCACGGGCGGCTGATTGATTACGTATTGTTGCAGGTGGATGTCGCCTGTCTCTACGGTGTTTTGCTCGTCCATCAATACATCATGAACAAAAGTATAGAGCGTGACAATGCCTATCAAAGCCGCTACCAGCAACACTATACTTACAGTGTAGCGCAACACGCGACGAAAGGAACTCTCTTCTGCCACACGTTTCTGAGGAATAGGTGGTGGTGTGGACATAGGATTTGCTGACGTTTCAGATTTAGCTGTATCAACCGGAGGGGGAAGCGTATTCTTTTGGTCGTTCATAAAAAGGATAATTACTTAAATCTAATGAGCAAAAGTAGTGTTTGTTGACGAATACTTAGGAATTTTTTTGTCATTTTACACAAAAATCATTCTTTTACTGTGGATAGGCATACCGCTGTACCCTTTTAATTCACATCTTTCACATCATTAAACAACGTTTGCCAAGCGTTACATAAAACTTCCGGCTTGACGCAAATGTTCAGAAATCTGACAAGGCGAATGATTAGAACACGCCTGTATTTAACCAAAAGCAGGATTTCTTTTTTGGCTTTTTCTTTTTTTTTACAATTTTGCCGTGATTTAACGAATGACTTACAAAGCACTTTGAAAGTGGAGGCGGGGAGGCTTTGGGCTGCTTCGCGCTCGTTGGAACAAATGATGCCCACACTCCCGACCCTACAAAATACAGATTTTATCCCACCTTATAGATTTTGAGTAGGCCGCTCCGTATATATATAATAAGAGGTATCCTATCTTTCGTTTGCGCCGCCACTTTTTTGACTGCGCACGGTACGAACAACGCCGACACCATACCCCCTTACCGCATCGGTTGGGCTTTTGATGCAGCACTCGGACGTGTGCTTAAAATTGATGCCTACGAGCGTATGTGGCTGCGCGAAACCGCTGCGCAAACGTTTGGCGCAGAAATACGTTTCACCACATCACCTGCCGATGCTTTCGCGCGCGACTACGGGCTTCCCACGCTGGGAGTGGGCGTACGTTATGGCCGCTACCACGGAGTGACGATGAAGAAAGAAGCCGCGCCGGAATGGGGTATGGCAGAGATGGTGGACTACAAGTCGAGGATGGGCGACATACTTACGCTATACGGTTTTTTTGAGCGACCGCTGTGGCGTTCTCGTAGGTGGGAGGCGGACTATCGCATTGACATTGGTATGGGTTGGGGAGATAAGCCTTATAACAAACTTTGCAATGTAGATAACGAAATCATTGGCTCACGTCTGCTCATCTATTTCGGAGCCGGAGCGCACGCCACCTACTTTCCCGCCCCCACTATCGGCTTGCGGGTCGGCTTAGAATTCGCTCACCACAGCAACGGCGCACTCAATCGTCCTAACAAGGGAGCAAACTTTTTCGGGCCGATGGCGGGGGTTGTGTTCAAGGAGAACAATACCAAGGAGCACCGACATCACCACCTGATGACGGAAGGAAAGAGCCTAACGGCGGACGAAAGGCCCATACATAACAATCCTTTCCAAAAACGCTGGTACACCACTGTCGCTGTGGGTATAGGCGGCAAGACGTTGTTGGAAGAATGGCTGCTTACCCAATACGCTACACCGCCCTCTGAAACAGATTATCGGAAAGAGCATTTCCACGTCTGCTACTCGCTCAGTGCACAAGCCGACTTGATGTACCGATACGCACGCAGGTGGTCAAGCGGGGTGGGCATAGACCTCTTCTATGCCTCAGCCGCACGGCGTATCCGAGCCATAGACCAAGCCGCAGGGCGCGACGAGCGGCACAGCCCTTGGTCGGTAGGCCTTGCTGCTAAGCACGAGGCTTGGTGGCATCAGTTTGCACTCTCAATGTCCGTCGGGGTGTATTTATATCGCAAAATGGGGTTTACGGCGCGTGATGAAGAAAAACCTTATTACGAGCGCATCGGACTTAAGTACGTCATACCTCGTTGCCACGGCTTGTTTCTTGGAGCGAACGTGAAAGCTCATCTCACCAAAGCCGACCTTACGGAGTTTGTTGTCGGCGTACAATTGTAGAATGTAAGTTTCGGAAATAATGAAAACATACCTGTGTCGTAAGTATAGCAACGAAGGCGAATCCCTCTGGGAGCGCAGGCGGCTCGCCTGTATTCTCTTGCGCGCGCGCCGCGTACGCTCCGGCAGGCGGCTCGCCTGCATCACCTCGCTTGTCTCCTTTTAGGGCGACCCACCTATAAACACTTCAACCCGATGAACTATAAAGACATTATTGAAGCGCGTTACAGCCGTGAGAAC
>CALFJG010000071.1 GCA_937877625.1 uncultured Prevotellaceae bacterium | reverse complement strand
GTCGGCGGAAAGAAAGTGCGCTTCTGAAGCCACAACCCACAAACCGCCACACACACAGCTCAGGAGTCATAGGCCGAAAGCCTATGGTTCCTGTGCTGTTGGGAACTTGAAAAATTAGGGACTTCTCCGAAGCAATGGGTAAACGGAGCTCTTGCTTGATGAGTCCCAAAAATACAATACTAAACCTTTTCATACAATGAAAGCAAAGAAATTTTTTCTTTCATTCCTGATGCTGTTGGCAGGCATTCTGCCGACAACGAGTTTCGCGCAGACATACTTCGTGACCGGACGTTCGTCGTCAATTACGACGGGCAAGACGTATATGATCTACAACACTGCGCGGCGATACTTCCTCAGCGCGTCCGGCTCCGGCTACGCCGTGACGAGCAACAACTTACCGCTTAGTTTCTCCACCACAGACCAGAATTATCTGTGGGAATTAGAAACGGGAAGCACAAGCGGCACCTACAAAATCAAAAACGTAGGCACAAGCACTTATGCCGCAGGAGGCACCGCGCTCGGAAGCAGTGCTACCGACTATACCATTGCGGAGTTCTCCACCTGTCCCTCTAAGGGTGGTATGACTTCATACAATGACGACGGCACCACGACGGCAGCTGCCAGTATCACGTCAGCGGACAACACGCTGTATATCGTTGCCTACGGCACTACTGCTTACTGGAACGGTACAGAAAGTGCCTTCAACACCTATGACGCTGCCCATGTCTATGTGCTTTATGAAACTTCTTCTTTAAATTTCAATTTCACGGCCACTGCTCCCACAAGTCTCAGCACGGGCTGGTACCAGATTAAGTGGGTGGACACCAACAGCGACACCAACACCGACTATACAAACAGCGATGTCGAAAACAAGTTCGTCACCAACTACGCACAAGATGTCACAGTTTCAGGCTCGCCCTACGCCCTCTACCTTGCCGCCATACCGTCCACACTCAACGACATAGCAGCCACGTTTGTCTATTATGACAATGTGACAAGTAACAGCGGCTATGGCACATACGGCAATCTGCGCAGTGCCAACGGACACTATATCACGCAGAGCGGTGCATCCTCCATCACCGCACCAGCGGCCTACAACTATGTGAGTTACTTCAGCGCAAATTCCTATCCCAACAACTCCATCATTACATCGTATTATACTGGTTCAGACCGCATAAGTCTTGTTCCGTGCGGACTTAGTGCCACCCCCTACATTGGCCAGACGGCGGCAGACAAATACCCGATGTGCCAGTTCAGCCCGGTGACGCTGAGCGACTATAACCTCACGGCTTATACCGTAGAAATCAACGGCTACACGGAAAGCACTGCCGCGAGCAACAACCTGCAAGTGACATATACAGGCTCTGACGGCTACGGACTGAGCAACGTATATAACGGCGGTACATTCTTCCTCAGCAGCTCGGCCACACCCTCTGCAAGCGACTTCACCGCTACCGCTGTGGACGGCTACTCATATACCGTCAGCGTCAGCGGCACGACAGTCACCGTGACGTACGCCACCCCCCTAACCGCCATCCCCGACAAGCCCGCCGACCTCACCGCAGCACCTGTCTATACGCTTACCACACCCGCTCGCGGCTCGGTGTTCTGTAAGAGCGAAGGCTCCGTACTCTACGGCAGCAACTCCACCAGCTACGGCGAAACCTTCGATGCCACCAACACACGCTTCCAGTTCGCTTTTATTACAGGCAGCATTGGCTCTTATCTCTACAACGTAGGCACAGGGCAGTTCGCCTATTCAGCTACCAGCGGATCTTCCTCCATACCTACGAGTACAAGCGTGAACGTCAGCACGGGACAGGTGACGATGCTCTCATCAACCAACACCACCTACAATTCAACATACCCGGGCGTAGTGCAAGTGGGTGACTACCAGATTAACCTCTCAACGGGCAGCACGGGTGTCTATTCATGGAACGACGAGTCAGACGATGGCAACTGCCTGCAAATACTCTACGTAGGCACTGCCGACCTTACAGCCGCCTACGCCGCCGTATATGCCGCTGAAGCAGACTACATACAGAGTACTTACCTCAACCTCGCCGGCACCGTGGGCTATCCCACCACTACCTCCACAGCCTACACCGAGCTCCTTGCGCAGAAGGCTGCGGTGTCGGCCGGAACGGCTACGGCAAGCGATGTAACAACGGCCATCAACGCCTTCCTCACCGCCGCCAACAGCGAGCGCGTGATGCCCTCAAGCACGAAGGTATATACCGTTACGGCATGGGGCAACGCGCGCGGCTCCTGGTACTACAACAGCAGCGCACCCACCGTCGACGACGACATCTATATGGCCGACACGAAGAAATACGGCGGCACTACAACCGACATTGCCTATAACGCCGACGACACCAACCAGCAGTTCGCTTTCCTGCAGGGTAGCAGCAACTGGTACGTTTACAGCGTAGGCGCGCAACGCTTTATCAAGGAATACGGCAGCGACAACAGCCGACGCGCCGTACTCACCGAGGAACTCACCAGCGCATGCCACATCACCTATGCCCTCTCCGATGCCACGCCAACAAAAGCTGGCTACCCCTGGGTGATACAGGTGAACGGTGACGACATCGGTCTCAGCAACAACTACACAAACCCCGTAATTACGTTCTATACAAGCAAGAATGACGAAGGCAACTGCGTCTCGCTGGCCGAGGTGGGTACACTCGATGCCGAGAACCAGTGGATTGCCTACAACGCCATATATAAATACGAAGGCGGCACGGAGCAAAACTACACCATCAACTACACGGGGCTGCCCAGCGGCACTACCGGCAGCGTCACCTTCGCGGGCGTGACATTCACCAGCGGCTTCACCACATACTACCCCGCCGCAGCAATCACCACGCTGCTCAACAACGGAAATGGCATCATCCCAGCAGAGATCGACGGCTACACCTCCAGCGTCAGCGTCAGCGGCACCACCATCACCGTGACGTACACCGGAATCACGAGCGTGGACATCACATACGTCTATAAGACCGGCTCAATAGTGTGGTATCAGGAAACAAAGGAAGGCTATACCGGCCAGGCCTACCCCGACCTGCTCGACGCTCCCTCGGGCGTTACATACACCACCATACCCCTCGGCACCATCAGCGGCGAGGAGACGGTCAATATAGAGTGCTCCATAACGGCGCAGCCACTTGCCAGCACCTACGGCATCACCACCTCCTACGGTTTTGAAAATGCCACATGGTACTACTGGTCAATGCGCGATGACAATCACTATTACCTTTACTACAACAGCAGCGACAGCTACATATATACTAATATACAAACGGCCAGCAATAACGACAACTACAAGTGGGCCGTACTCTACAACCCCTTCACAGCCGCCTACAAGTTCATCAACAAGGCCGCCGGAAGCGGAATGATAATGTCGAGCGCCGACCCGACGAGCGACACCAACGCCGGCGGAAGCATCTATGTCTCTATGCTCAATGAAGATGCCATACCTTCGGGGAACAATACCGCCTGGGACTTCACCGAATCCGAGGCCGGCTTCTACTTGTCGCGCAGCGGCGAAAGTGCTAAGATGAACCGGCGTGGCAATATACTTGCTTATTGGACTACTGGTAGCGATGTGGGAAGCCGCTTCTGCTTCGTACCCGTTGAGAGCTACACAGCCGTCACCTCACTGACCGACAAGACGGGCACCGCCGTGTCGGAAGCCACAACCTACCGCCTCGTGAACCGCACCACCGGCAAGGCTATCTACGACAACAGCAGCAACCACTATCCCACGATGACCACCAAGGGGCTTTATCAGGATCAGACCTGGACGCTGGCAGCAAGCGGCAGTGGCTTCACCGTTCAAAACGGAAGCACCTCCTACTACCTGACGGGTGCCCTGCCGAACGGGGACAACGCCAGTGCAAACACCGAAAGTGCCAACGTGCTGTATTTCTATGAAGCCGAGGAAGTAAGCGGCGTACAGTACTACTACATCTCGGCACAATCTGCCATCAATGCCAGCGGCGACTATAGCGGCAGGACGTTCCTTGCCGACTGCGACACCTATGCCAAGGCCTCCTCATCAACGCTCAGCCCGCGTGTACAGTGGTATCTGGAGCCTTATACCTATCAGGAAGAGACAGCGGTCTCCACGGATGACCTCACCGGCTATACCAATATGCTGCTCTCTGGCAGGTACTATAGGCTTGTAAACTTTGCCTACCCCACCCGCTCTTTGCAGGACAACGCCGGTTCTGTTGTCGGCGCGACCCACACCGACGGCGACAGCCAGCTGTGGAAGATCGTGGGCTCGAACGGAAGTTACCACCTGATTAACAAAGCCTCAGGCCAGTACCTGCAAGGTGCGCCCGGCCAGAGCGCACAATGGAAGACGGGCAGCGAAAGCAGCGCGGGAAGTCTCTACGGCGGTACCGTCACTCTCACAAAGGACTCTGTTCAGAGTGGCATCACCATTCCGGCAGGCAGGGTACTCTTCTGGTTCGGGGCATCCAACAGCACCTCAAGCAACAATGCGCTCCACTGCAGTGCCAGCCAAAGTTATAACGTAGTGGGCTGGGCTGCCAATGCCAACGCTTCCAAGTGGATGCTCATTCCCGAAGAAGACCTGTTTATTTCCACATCGGAAGTGGCCACCGGATACTACCGCCTCGTGAACTATCAGTACCCGACCAAGTCGATGAAAGACCTCTACGGCGAAAACGGCCTTTCGGCTTCCGATACGGAAGAAAGCCTTGACCAGATATTCCGTATCGAAAAGACGGGTTCTGGCTCGGATGCCACCTACACCATTCAGAACGCATTCACCGAGCTGTATGCACAAGCCGTACCGACAGAGAATGAGGTACGGTGGCCTACCGCAAGTTCTTCCTACTCGTTCAAGGTAAAGACGTTTACCACCGACGATGCCACGCTCTATTCGTTCTACGACCCAAGTACTACAACGGGGAACAGTTCTTCCTTTAGCGGTGATTATTTTGCTCTGCACAGCAATAGCACATACAAGATAGTACGCTGGGGCTGTGATGCCAATGCCTCCAAATGGTTACTCTCACCCGTAGATGCCCCCACAGCAGACGAGCTGACGGCGGCAGCCACCCTGCGTTCGAACAGCACCATCACTTCGGGCAGCTACTACCGGCTGGTGAACCGTGCATATCCCGCACAGGCTCTCGCCGAATCCGACGGGCAACTTCCCTGCGTGAACGTAAATAACGACTCCTACGCGCAGATATGGAAAATAACCGGAAGCAACGGTAGCTATAAACTCCAGAACTTCCTTACCGGCAACTATATCCAGACGGCACCGGGAAGTAGCACACGGTGGTCAACCGGTGAAGAAAGCACATCGGGCAGCTTCTATAGCGGCGTCTATTTCCACTCCAACAAGATATATCGCTGGTTCTCTACAACGGACAGTTCATCCGGACACAATGCCATTCACGATGCCTCCTCATCGGCTTACTACGCCGTAGGATGGTCTGGAAGCTCCGACGCTTCACAATGGCTTCTTGAGCCTGTCAACATCACCGACGATGACATCACAGCACGCAACGAGTTGACGGAGATGCTGAGTACCGACTACACCGAAGCGCTCTCCACGTTCTTCGACGACTACGCCTGCACACAACTCAAGAGCACATACGCTGCTATGTCCGATGCCGACCTGCGCACGGCAATGAGTGATCTCCCCGACGCATTGCAGGAGATGGCAGTACGCGTGAAGAACGACACGTGGAATAGCAACACCATCTGGAACACATACGAAAAAGACTTCCGCATCCACGATTACGAGCCCTATTCCGAGGCCACGATTTGGGGCAACAGGTTGGGCTTCGGACCTTTCTCACGCATCACGCAGTCCACGGGCATCAAGCTCAACACCGGAGAGAACGCATACATCTTCGTGCAGGATGCGCCCAAGGATGCTGCCGGACATCTCTATGTAGAACTCGTCTCGGGAGTAAACCTGTCAGGAATGCAGACCACACTGCGAAGGGGTTACAACTGCGTGCACGCTATCAACGACTGCGAAATCTTCATCACCTACAACGTTACCGACACCACGCAGATAGTCGACTCTTATCCCAAGATACTTGTCCACGTCGAGGGCGGCACGTGTAACGGCACATTCGACGTACGCGGACACGGACACACCAACAACGACTGGAAATGGATGGTGGGCAATATGATGACCGGCGACTACGTTCACATCAAAGGCGACATCACGATGCTCAACTGTTACCTCAGCCGCGTGAAAGCCGCTAAGAACCTCACGGAGGTGTTGAGCATATGGGACTGGATACAGCGCACCGAGGACTATCTCATGGTCGGCGACTATTACACCGGCAAGTACAAGATGATGATTACCAACCAGGATGTAACCAGCGGCAACCCGTTCTGGACTACATACGGCAGTTACGGAGCGGCTCACTATCCCGGCATCTACGCCTCCGGCTCGCTCAACTACAGCAACTACCAGAACCTTGGTGCTGACGGTGGACAGCTTTGGGTAATAGAACACGAGCAAGGCCACGGACACCAAGGACCCATCAACCTCGACGGCCTCACCGAGGTGACAAACAACAGCCTGGCTCAGATAGTAAACCACCTCTGGGGTGCACGCACCAGCCGCGGACAGGCGCAAAGCATGGCTTTCGACTTCTTCAACGAAGAAATCCACTGGATTGACTACGCACGCAGCATGGGCAAGGAAAATGTGACAAACCCATCCTGGCTGCCCAACTGCACCTGGATTACCAACAAGATGATGTATCAACTCTGGCTCTATTTCTACCTCAATGGCGACGAAAGCTTCTTCCCACGCTGGGTGAAGTGCATCGGCGACATGGGCGGCATCAAGAAGCAGAATTCAGAAACGGCCATCGCACGCCAGACGGAAGAGCGCCTGCTCACCGACCTCGCCGGCACGACGAGTACCCCCGGCAGTTGGGCCAGCAACTATATGCGCGTGGCACTCGCCGCCTGCGAGGCCTCGCAGACCGACCTCTACGAGTTCTTCAAGATGTGGGGCTTCTTCCGCTATGCCGATGAAGTGAAAACCACGTGGTCCACAGAGCCCGGCGACTGCAACTTCCTCATCGGAGACTACAGCACCACCCGTGTACGACTGCCCGAGCGTGATAACGCCATCGACGAAGCCGGCCTCACGTGGTGCAAGAACAAGATGCAGAGTTACGCCAAGAAAGCACCCGGCATCCTCTTCATCAACGACACGGGCGAGCTCCACGAAATCACCGAGGAAAACGAATGTGTGAAACACAACTCGGCACTACTCGGCACCAACGCACAGTATTGCGACAGCCAAGCCGCAGCCAACGCCGGCAACACGGGTATGTACACCGACTATGGCACCAACGAAGCATCCAGCCTCGACTATAGCCTCTACGAAACGGGTATCGGCATCACCATGACTGGCGAGGGCGCGGTAGGCTATAAACTCTATGACGACGCCGGCGAGCTGATAGGTGTCTATAACTCAAGCCCTGTCATACTCTCACAAGCCACACTGAGCCACACCAACGCCACGAGCCTCACCAGCGGTAACTATTATGTGCTGAGAAACCGCCTCTACCCCACCCTCGTAATGACCGAAGTCTCTGGCAGCGGGGTACTGACAGCGGCTCAAGCGAGCGACGATGCTAAGGACTTCACGCAGATATGGTGTATCACCGGTAGCAACGGGAGTTACAAACTGCGCAATATGCTCAGCGGCAAATATGCTACTACGCCGACCCAAAGCACACAGGTTACCACGGATGCGAGCGGGGCATCGTTCTACAGCGGCACCGTCACAGAAGACGAAAGCACGTTCATGTGGTTCTCCACAACGAGCGGCCAGTCCAGTGACAAGAGGGACTGCCTGCACGCTGCAGATACGAAAAAAGTCGTCGGATGGAGCAATGCCGACGGTGTCGAGGGCAGCCAATGGTATCTTGAAGAAGTCACCATCGACAACACCATCGTAAACAACCTCACCAACGGCACCTACACCCTCGTGGCAAGCCTCGGCGACGACACCGACCTCATACTCCCTTCGCCCTCGGCAACTACGTACACCATAACCGTCTATAACGGATGCAACGATGCCGACAGCATACAGACCTACCTCACGGCGGGCATAAGTGCCAGCAGCAAGAGCGGAGACCTCGCCACCTACGCCACCGGCGACTTCGTGCCACCCTACGATGCCTCGAACCCCGACAACGCTGTAGCCACCATCAGCGTGTCCAACGCCGAGGCACCCGACGCGCTGAAGAACCTGACCAACGTCATCTACAACGGCACGGCATACAATATGGTTCTCACCGACAAAGCCGACTACTATGTCCCCAGCACGTACACGGCAACAACGGTTAACTACAGTCGTTCCAATACCACAGG
>CALFJG010000070.1 GCA_937877625.1 uncultured Prevotellaceae bacterium | reverse complement strand
CAAAGTTAAGTATTTCAATTCATTACAACGTTTTTAGGAGTATATTTGACCCTTAGGCCAGCTTTCTTGTTGTTCCTATTCATAAAACTAACAAGATATTCTTTGTCGAAAGTCCTGATATTGATGCCTTTCTTGTTATAGAGACCATAGATAAAGTCCGTGTTCTTGATAACGAGCATCCACTTAGCAGGGCATTTATTTATGATGAAGTCTGCGAGTCGTTGCTGGTCGGCACGGGTAAATTCATTCTGCGCGTAGGTAGAAAACTCGCTGTCATAAGGAGGGTCGAGGAAAACAAAGTCATCCGCTGTAGGCTGATGTTTACGCAGAAAAACTTCAAAATCGAGATTCTCAATAATGGCTTTCTCCATATGTGAAAGCAGGCAGACGCTCTGATAGTAGCGCAGTTTCTTCTCCATACTCTTGCTATTATACGCAATACCGCCATAGGGAACGTTAAACTCGCCCTTGTCGTTGTAGCGGAACATTCCGCTATAAGCATAGTTGCGTATAAAGAGGAAAAGCGCGCTTGCGTAGGCGGGGTTATCCTGCTTCAACTGCTTATCGTTGTAGAGATAACGGAAATACATATAAAGCGCGCTTTTTATCGCCGTTTCCACGTTGTCGCGTATGTCTGCGTCGGGAAGTTCGTGCTTTTGCCGTTCCAGTTCGCGCAAACGGGACAACTTTCGGAAAAGATTTTTTCCAATTTCGTCCAACAGAACTTTTGAGTGTAGCGGTTCAAGCGTACCGAGCATCCCCCTTATTTCTTCAGCGTGGCTCTTGCAGAAGTCACAGACGTAAGACTGCAAGTCCGTTCTGTCTTTATCGCCGCGCTTGTAGGCGAGATATGTTTCCGTCAGTTCCTTGTGTTGTACAAAGAACGTCTTGGCGTTGCCCCATGCCTTGTCTATTGCGAAAGCATATTCAAAGAAAGGCTGCTCTTTACCTTGTATCTTGCGGTAGAGGGAAATCAATTCGTCCGAAAGGTCATTTATGTAATACCTTTCGGCTTTCAATGCTGTAAACACAGACCCTCCACCAACAAAAGGCTCATAATAGTTTCGGAAAGTTTGTGGAGCATTGGGAAGAATATATTTCAATTCTTTCTCTTTCCCGCCGGCCCACTTCAAAATAGGATTAAGCCGGGTCTGATGTTTACATACGGCTTGTTTCGTTTGCAGGCTTGTTAATACAGAAATGTCAAATAGAAAACGTGTGGTGTCGTATGTTGCAGTTGGCTCGTATGCCGCATTGCTGAATAAATTGTTCATTGCAGCGTTAACGCGGTTCTTTGCTGCTTCGTAATAAATGGGACTTATATCTATGCCTATATAACGACGTCCTAAATTAAGAGCAGCAACGCCTGTTGAACCTACCCCCATAAAAGGGTCAAATACTATATCGTTCGGATTAGAAGCAATTGTAATTAACTTCTCAAGAATTTTTAAGGGTTTTTGCGCTGGATGTTTTGGAGAAGCCAAACGTTCGGGGCGCATACAAATGGGACTTTCAAGGAAGTTGTGCATTTCCGCTTGCGAAAAGAAGTTCCAAGTGTGCTTCTTGTTCCAGCAAGTGAAAATCATTTCGCAACTATTGAGAAAACCCGCTTTGAAAATCTTTGGTGCAGGGTTAGTCTTGTGCCAAATCATAAAGTTTGAAGCGTCAAACTTTGCATCCAAGCAGTCGTACCAACGGCCTATTTGGTTGTAGGAGGTAAAAATAAAAAGGTTGCCCGTCGGTTTCAGTATGCGAATAAATTCATCCGCCCATTCTTCGGGGCTAAAGTCCACCCAGTCCCAATCTGCCACGTCGTTATTCATTGCCGAACGCCCAGGCAATGGAATGTTTCCCGTTGAGTGTTTACCTATATTATACGGTGGGTCAGTTAAAATGAAGTCAATAGATTTGTCGGGGATACGTTTTATGTATTCCTTGCTGTCCCCTAATAAGACACATTTCCTCCAATCCGTATTGTTCATATTTAAGCGTCGAGCAGATAAACGTTCTTTATCTTGTCAAGGGCTTCGTTGATAAGGTGGGCGTTCTTGGTGTATTCGTCAATGACGATTTCATAGCCTCGCTCGCTTTTGCATACCAAGTTCCAAAAGTCGCGGCTAATGCAAAGTTCTTCCTCTGCAAAGAACTGCCGCACGCGGCCTTGCGTCCATGGCTGTCCCTCGCCATAGCGATTATATGCTGTAGCGAAAAGTATTTTAACGTTGTCCTCGTTGCCCAGTTTGTTTGTCAGAATACAGTATTGCTCCAGTAAGGCTTCCTTTTCGCTGCGGGCTTTCTTGTTGTCGAGGTCGCCACCGATTTTCAGCTCAATAAGGTAGTGCATATTGTTTTCCTCGTCCACGAGGTAGTAGTCGCTCTCGTGACGTTTGGTTATTTGCGTTCCCTTGCGTTGTGTAATGCCTTTATAGTCGGCAAGGCTCGGCGTTCGGTGGTCGTCTTTGTTGCGGGTGTTCTTGTACTGCTCCAGAATTTCGGCAATATATTCCGTCTGCTAGCGGTAAATCACGCCCTCAACGTGTTGCGTCACGGTATAGTTAAGCCGAGCAATGTTGATTGCCATTTTTTCCAGTATATTGCCAAGTGAACTGTCAAGGCTACGGCAAAGGGCGGAATAGTATTGGATTTCGGGGCCAAGGGCGGCGATGAAAACGTTGTGTATCTTCATATTTATAGTGCCGTCTTCATCGTCCTTTTCTCTTATATGGCGGTCGCTGAAGCCTGAAGCATAACTCTCAACGGCACTGCGAACAATGCCGCGTATGGCTTTTTCTACAAATTCCATAGTGCTATGTCTATTTCACACCTGTTACTTTACGATAATTGGTTATTATGCCTTTTCGTGGCTACAAATTCCGCAAGTTCTTAATGGGGCTTGTAGGCTTTATGGGCGATATATGTATTGCGGAAACTTGTATAGCCCCGGCAGCCGAGCGGGAGCTGACGTTAAAGTGCGGCTTCTATCTGCGACTGTACTTCGTCGTTGCCGGGGTAGCCGGTGTGTTGGTAGAGTATATTGCCTTGCTTATCCACCAGGATATAAAACGGAATGCCTTGCACGCCAAACTGGTCGCACAGACCTTTGAATTGTTCATTTGTCAGATAGAAGTGGTCGCCCTCAATGGTTTTATACATCGTGTCGAAGTCGGCTTGTGGAGATGTTTCACCGGTGAGATATACAAACTTACAGCCTTTGGCGGCGAGGGAGGGCTTGATGTCGTCCACCATTTTCATAGCCTGACGGCACGGCGGACACCACGTGGCCCAGAAGTCGAAAAATACCACGCTGCCTTTATATTGAGCAACGATAGTAGCAAACACGTCTTTTGGTGCTACGGTTTTAGGTATGGTTTTGAGTACGGGTTCCGTGGCTTCGGTTTGTTCTTGTTGTATGGGTGCGGCGGGTACGTCTTTCGGTGTGCCGGCGCAACTTGTGCCTATTGATAGTGAGAGCACAAAGAGAAGGAGGAGCTTCTTGGGTGTCATAGCTTTTTTGTTTTTTAGGAATGAATGACCTGGGCTTATCAAACAAGGTGTGTGCTTCGCACAGCCCGGGGCGAAGCGGTGTGGTTATTGGTTAATGGGAAAGAGCCTTTCCTCGCAGATGCGCCGGAATTTGTCGGCTTCGTTACGGAGGAAACTGATGGCTACGGGTTGAATGAACAGTGCTTGGCGCATCTCGGTGGTGAGTTTGTCGCGTAGTGTGACAAGGCGCGTAGCATCTTTTTCTGTGGTGATTATCGTGTCGTGTCCGCTGAAAGCCGCGTTTATCTTCTGAATGTCCTCATCGCTATAGGTGTTGTGGTCGGGGAAACGTAGGGGTGTGACTTCTCCGAAGCGTTTTAGGTAATCAATCAGTGTGTTAGGGTTGCTGATGCCTGTGACGGCCAGGATTTTCTTTCCCTCAAACGGGCGGTCTTCGCCGAAGAGCGGATAGGGCGTGCTGTATTGCTGTGTGGTAAAGAAGAGGTGTTGCGAGGCAAAGGGTTTGATGCGTTTTGAGAGGAGTGTGAAGTCTATCGGCTTAAGGTCGGCGGGGCATTTTGTCACGATAACAATGTCGGCACGTCGTCGGCTTGACTTTGACTCGCGCAGGTGTCCCTCGGGCATCACGTGGTCTTCGCTGAAGAGATGGTGGTAGTCGGTGAGGAGGATGTTGAGGTCGGGTTTTACGTAACGATGCTGATAGGCATCATCGAGCAGTATAGCGGTGAGTTTCTCCTCTTTGAGCATCAGGCGTATTCCCTCGCAGCGGTTTTCGTCCACCGCCACGACGGCGGCAGGGAATTTGCGTTTTATCTGGCACGGCTCGTCGCCACACTCCTGAACGTTGCTTGTGGGGTGAACCCATCGGAAGCCTTTGGTGTCGCGCCCGTATCCACGACTGAGGATACCCACCTTGCCGCGTGTCTTAAGAAGGTTGTAGAGATATTCGGTGTGGGGCGTTTTGCCCGTGCCGCCCACGGCTAAGTTGCCTATCGTAGCTACTGGCACATTGAAATGATGCTCGCGCAACAGACCTACATCGAAGAGCCAGTTGCGAAAACTCATCACGCTACTATATATCCAAGCGAAAGGGCGAAATATGATAGAGAAACCAGCCATAAACAATATACGTTATAAACCATTAAGGACACTGCGCCACGGCGTTGTCTTTTTTCCTTGCTAACAGCAAAACCACGATTACCTTACATTAGGTTCAAAAGGTAGGCGTGCTTGAAGCATATCACGTCCTTCTATGCTATAGGCAAATCGGAGCGGACGATAATAGATGCCCAATGCGGCACGCAACTGGTTCTCAAGGAAGCTGTTTTCAGACACGTTAGCGAGTTTTTCTATCCACGACTTAGCAGCGGGATAGCCCACGGTGGCGAGATTTTCCATTTTTGCTCTACGTGTGGCCTCTGCCACAGCATCAGCCAGTGTGCCGAGTTTATCAACAAGTCCTATGCTGAGTGCTTGGTGCCCTGTCCACACACGTCCTTGCGCGATGCTGTCGATTTGCTGTGTGGACTTCTTACGTCCTTCTGCCACGCGGCTGAGGAAGAGACCATAACCACGTTCCACGTAGGCTTGCAATGCAGCACTCTCGCCGGCATTGAAGCCACGCCTCATAGCCCCCATATCGCTCGCCTCGTGTGTCTTCACCACGTCGAAGTGAAGCCCTATCTTTTCGGTGAGTAAACCGCTCACGTCGGGAATAAGACCGAAGATGCCGATGCTACCCGTAAGCGTGGTGGGTTCGGATATGATATAGTCTGCACCGCACGAGAGGTAGTAGCCTCCGCTGGCCGCTAAACCACCCATAGATACCACGACGGGTTTTTTTTCTCGGAGCACCTGAACGGCGCGCCACATTTGTTCGCTGGCATAGGCACTGCCACCGGGTGAGTTGACACGCAACACAACAGCCTTTACATTGTCGTCGTTTGCTAATTCGTCGAGGTCTTTCACCACGTCGCTTCCCACAATTTCGGAGGTGTTGGAAAAGCCGCTTGTTGTTCGCTGGTCAACAATCTCGCCCTCGGCGTAGTAGATGGCAATGTGCGCCGAGGAGCGTGCCGATAGTTCGTCGGTGTCCGAAAGCAGGTCGGACGGTGAAGCGAATACCACTTTGTCGTGTGTGGTGAGCGCGCGCAAGCGGTCGCGTAATTGGTCGGCATACAGCAGCCCATCCACCAGGTGGTTTTCTACCAAGTCTTTGGCATCCGCAAGGAGTACATAGTCGTTGATGATTTGGTTGAGCCTCGTCGTGTCAATCTTACGCGCTGCGGCGATGTCCTGGCCGATAAACGACCATATATCGGTGCAGAATGAAGTAATCTGCTCCCTATTGGCGGGACTCATCTCCGTGGCAATAAAAGGCTCTACAGCACTCTTATAAGTACCCACGCGGAACACCTGCATCTTTACACCGACCTTGTCGAGCAATTCCTTATAAAAGATAGGTTCGGAGGCTATGCCGTGGAGGTCAACCATGCCGCTGGGGTTTAGCAATACGGTGTCGGCGGCGGTGGCAATGTAGTATGCGAGTTGTGAGAACTGCTCGCCGTAGGCAATGACGAACTTCTTACTCTTCTTGAAATCAACGATTGCTTTACGCAATTCTTGAGCCGAGGCGTAGTCGGCAGCGAGTGTGCCGCCTTCGAGGTAGATGCCGTCAATGTTATTGTCGGTGGCTGCTTTGTTGAGTGCAGAGAGAAGAGTGTTGAGCCCTTGTTGCTGAAGCTGGTCTATGCCAAACACCTCGGCTAAGGGGTTCTCCTCGATACGCTCCGAGAGAGTGCCCGTGAGTTCTATCTTTAATATGGAGTGTTTCTCCACTACTCTCGCAGACTTAGCAGTGCTAATGGAGCCGAGCATGGCGAAGAACAAAAACAAAGCGAAGAACCCCATCACCACAAGGCCGGTCATTGTGGCTAAGACGTATTTGAAGAATTGTCGCATAGTAGTAAAAAAGTGATTAAAAAGGGTCAGTCAATGTGAAGCGAAAGTTCCACCGGGCAGTGGTCAGAGCCGAGGATGTCGGTGTGTATGGCTGCGCCGGTGAGAGCTGGTATCAGGCGGTTGCTGCATACAAAATAGTCAATACGCCATCCGGCGTTTTTCTGACGTGCTTGGAAACGATACGACCACCAAGAATATACGCCCGCGAGGGTAGGGTAGAAGTGGCGGAACGTATCGGTAAAGCCCGCTGACAGGAGTTCGCTAAACTTACCACGCTCTTCATCGGTGAACCCTGCGTTGCGGCGGTTGGTCTTCGGGTTTTTGAGGTCTATCTCCTCGTGTGCCACGTTCATATCGCCGCAAGCCACCACGGGTTTCTTTGCATCCAACGTCATTAAATATATACGGAATGCGTCCTCCCACGCCATACGATATTCCAAGCGGCGCAACCCATCTTGGCTGTTTGGCGTATAGACCGTGACAAAAAAGAACTCGGGAAACTCCAAGGTGATGACGCGTCCCTCGTGGTCGTGCACGTCTTGGCCTATGCCATACGACACGTTGAGCGGCGCGCGACGTGTAAAGATTGCCGTGCCGCTATAGCCTTTCTTCTCGGCATAGTTCCAATACGACTGGTAGTTGGGAAATTCAAGGTTGAGCTGGCCTAATTGCATCTTCGTTTCTTGTAGGCAAAAGATGTCGGCATCGAGCTGTAGGAAAGCGGCTTCAAAACCCTTATTCACGCAGGCACGCAAGCCATTGACGTTCCAAGAGATAAATTTCATAGTATTTGTGCGATGTAGGTGGCGTGCTTGGAGGCTTCTGTACTTACTAAGCGGCAAATTTACGCAACTTTGGCTACAAGTGCCAAGGTATATGCTGAAAAAGTGCTACTTTTGCCCTGCACAAACTTAATAATACGTCTTGTATGCGCAAACTCTATATCTTGGTTTTGTTTCTTCTCGTCGCCCAATCTTTTTTTGCACAAGGCAATGTGCATTTCTTTGAGAACCGTGTGGATTGCGGCAATGTGAAATGGAAACAACCTGTTACTGCTACGTTTACGATAACCAACGCAGGCACGCATACTATGAGTATCACCCAGGTGCGTCCCGACTGCTCGTGTACTGCCGTGAGTTGGACACGAACACCCGTGCCGCCCGGCGGTAAGGCACAGGTGCAGGTGACTTATGATGCCGAGCTGCTCGGGTCTTTTCAGAAGCAGGTGGCTGTTTTTACCACTCTTTCCAACAAACCCGCCTACGCCACGATGTACGGACGTGTGGTGATGCGCCCCGAGGCAATCACTGAAGAGCGTGCGCCACAAGTGGAGCTTAGCGAGGAAGATTTTAATTATACGATAGGCGATATACATTTGAGTAGCGACAATGTAGAGTTTGACGATGTGCAGTTGGGCGATACGCCCATTGTGACGCTCCGTATATTAAATACGAGTGATACGCCCTACGCGCCACAAGTGATGCACCTGCCGCTGTGGCTTAAAGTAGAGGCCGTACCCGAGGTGGTACGTTCGGGGCATACGGGCGAGTTGAAATTCCTTTTACGCTCTAAGTATGTAGGGGATTTCGGCTTGACACAACGTAGTATTTATCTCTCGCGCTACCCGGGCGATGTAGTAGGTGCCGACAACGAACTCGTCGTGTCGGCTACTATCCTGCCTCATACATTAGGCAATATAGCTGGGCCAGTACCCGTTGTGCAGTGTGACACGCTGATAAATCTCGGAGCGTTCAATGGTAAAGAGCAACTGAAATACACGTTGTTGTTACGCAACCAAGGGGGCGCACCGCTTGATATCCGAAAGATACAAGTGTATAACCCCGGCATGCTTGCCAGCCTTTCCTCTACACGCATTAAAAGCGGCGGGAAGGCGAAACTCACCATTACCGCCACGTCGTCTATCTTCGACCACCACGGACACCACCGCATTCTGCTTATAACGAACGACCCCAGCCGTCCTAAAATTCTTATCGAAGTGCGGGCTGAAAAGTGAACTATGCAAGCCATTAACGACTTTTTCTCCTTAATAAATAGTTATCTATGGGGGTGGCCGATGATAGTCCTCCTTCTCGGCACACACCTGTTTCTCACCATTCGTTTGCGTTTTCCACAACGCAAGTTGCTCACTGCTTTGCGCCTTTCTGTAAGTAAAGAGAAGGGGGCAGACGGCGAGGTGAGCCAGTTTGGAGCCTTAGCCACCGCCCTTGCTGCTACGATAGGCACGGGAAATATCGTCGGCGTGGCATTGGCTATCACAACCGGTGGCCCCGGTGCCGTATTCTGGTGTTGGGTGTGTGGCATCTTCGGTATGGCCACCAAATATAGTGAGGGATTGCTCGCTGTGAAGTATCGCGTTCAGGACAGCGACGGACGTATGCTCGGTGGCCCGATGTACGCTTTGGAGCGCGGGTTAGGCCTGAAATGGTTGGCTGTACTCTTTGCTTTTTTTACCGCCTTGGCAGCCTTTGGGATAGGATGTACGGTTCAGGCCAATGCAATAAGCACACTATCGTTTGAGACTTACGGCATTACACGCTGGATGACGGGACTCGTTATTACCACGCTCGCTGCGGCGGTGTTGCTCGGCGGCGTGAAGCGTATTGCTACTGTCTGCGGCGCACTCGTCCCCTTTATGGCAGCATTCTACGTGATAGGATGTGTGGCACTCCTTATTATAAATCATGCCTACGTAGGCAAGGCGATTTCTCTTATCGTTACCTCTGCCTTTACGTCTCAGGCAGCGGGTGGAGGTTTTGTCGGAGCCAGTGTGATGATGGCTGCGCGTTACGGCATAGCACGCGGACTATTTTCTAACGAGAGCGGAATGGGCAGTGCCCCTATTATCGCTGCTGCAGCGCGGACACGCAACCCGGTACGTCAGGCACTTGTGTCGAGCACAGGCACTTTCTGGGATACCGTAGTGATATGTGCACTTACGGGTGTTGTACTCGTGAGTGCTATCCTCGCCTTCCCCGACGTAAGTAGTAGCGACGGTGCAGCACTTACCAAAGCCGCCTTTGCGAAATTACCCCTCGGGCCACACGTCCTTGCCGTTGCCATATTGACGTTCGCTTTAAGCACTATCCTCGGATGGAGTTACTATGGAGAGCGCGCTATGGAATATCTGGCAGGCAAACGTAGCGTGAGATATTATCGCTTGGCCTATGTCCTGGCTGTATTCTTAGGAAGTGTCGTGGGGTTAGAACTTATATGGAACATCGCCGACAGCCTCAATGCCTTGATGGCCTTGCCTAACCTTGTCGCCCTGTTGCTTCTAAGCGGTACTCTGGCACGCGAAACCAAAAAATACCTATGGCAAAATAGATTGGATGAAGAGGAATAAAGCTCACGTTTTTATATTTTATTCCTCAGCGCAGGCTTACAATTAGTTTTTTATTTATTTTTGCACCGCCATAATCAAGGAGAGATGGTAGAGTGGTCGATTACACCGGTCTTGAAAACCGGCGTGCTGAAAGGCACCGGGGGTTCGAATCCCTCTCTCTCCGCAGTCAGGTAACAAGGAAGTCAAGAGATTGGCTTCCTTAATTGTTGAGGTGGGTTCTATTAATTTCGGCGTTAAGTTTGACAAAGATGAGGCTTTAACCTTTTGTCATCTTTATGGCTCGTTGTGCTTCCTGCTGTAAGTTTCATCGGACGTGTAGCCCGCTACACTCATTCTTCAACAGACAGGCTGAAAGCAACCATAGCGCAGAAATCTGACAAAGAGAATTAAAACCCACCTTGAAAATATCCTATGTGCGTAACGTTGAGTCTACTCAGCCAATTTTCCCATCATAAACTTTTCGGCTTATTGGCCGTTACATAATCTGTGGGGACTGTTTTTTTCTTTGCGCCTTAAAGAATTCAAGGTGTGACTATATTTTTACAAATATAAACTATATCTGCATAAACATAGCCTATATCTGTATAAATATAGTCACACCTTGAATAATTCCTCCCACCTTGTGAAAAGTTGCGGCGTATTAGCTAACATTTTCGGCGGTGGCGGTTGAAACGTGAGGGCAGTGAACAATCAGCCGCAGGCATTGCCCCGTGGGAGGCTCGCCCACTATGATATTGCGCCCTGAAAGAGCTACAATTTTGCTACGCTTTTGCTCCTACAATGGTTTTTATACTACTTGCGAAACTTGATTTTAGGCTTATATGACCAGAAGAATGATGCAAGCGTCTTGACAGTATAATGACCGATTTGGGTTTAAGGACGAAGAAACCAAATAGCGCGAACAGCCATAAGCCATTCGCGCTATAAGGAGTGAAAGATGCTAAGTGTACTTACTTGTTTAGAAAGTTTTCAATAATTACCGCCGTGTTGTTTGGCTTACTGGTCGTAGCAATCTTTAAGTTTTCGGGTTTGATGCCCATTGTTGTAAACCATGTGGAAAGCACTTGCAATAATGGTTCGCGTTGTGTAACTGATTCGGGCCTCACCTCAAGCATACATACCTCTAAGTCATCCAACCCATCGCGTTTCACTTCAAGCCTGAATTGAGGATTGCTCAAACTGCTCGGCGTGAGGTTTGCGTTAGGTATGGCACTGTTTGGTGCATAATAGAGATAGCCATCGGTGATGATGAAAATGACATTGCGAAAGCCGCTACGTATGCAACTGTTATCTACATCAGCGTAAGAAAAGAAGCCCCACACATCACTACCTATCCATTTTTGTTCGCTGATAGCTCCTTCGTACAGCGGTTTTAGGTTAGCCCAGAAGGTAGAATCCAACTGTGTCAAGGTTTTTGTTTTTTCTATGCCTTCGTATTGAGTGATGTCGTAGTCCAGGTTCTTAGCATAGTTTAGCACAGCAGGATCTTTGGGATCGGGATGAAAGAATACCTTAATGCGGTTTTGGCTCTGCAAGATACCCGGCCCGCGTGTGTTTTTAGCAAACCAGAGTGTGATATTGCTAATGATGGCAGAGTCTAACACTTCTTGTGAATATACATCATCGGTTTGTGCTAAACGGTCGCTTAGGTCGAGGAAGATGGAGATGTTAAGTGGCAGTTTTTTTTCTACTTTTGTGCAAGGGCAAGAGGTATCGCTACACACCTTAGTGCTATCACCATCTACACAACAACAATCTTTGCAAGCGTTAGGTGCAGGACAGTTCTTGCATTTACAAGAATCACAAGATATCATACCAAAGAGTAGTATCGCTATGCCTACCGCAGTGGTAAGTACGGAGGAAATAAGTTTCTTATTCATAATACCCAAACTGTAATTAGGGAAAGGTGAGTCCTACAAATTTTGTATAAATTTGATTTGCGTCCTGCATGTTGCCGGGTGTTGCATTGAGTATCTTCATCTGTTGCATCCAACCGGCAAAAAAGTCATTGACATCGGTTTTAATCTGTTGAATACTAATAATCACGCCTTTTTGAATTTGGTTTTGTAACGATGCAATTTCTTTTTGTATGTCGGTGCAATCATTTTGTCTGGTTTGTATATTTATATTAGTCTGATTGATATTGTTTTTTGCATCATCTATTTTGACGTTAAGAGCCTTAATTTGTATTTTTCTGTCGTCTAATTCACCGTAGGCAGTATAAGCCATATCAAAGACCAAGCCCCAAATTATGTAAACAATAAAACCGCAGAAGATAACCGCCCAGGTGTTTACATCAGAAACTGCATAAGATATACTATAGTCAGGAGAATTAAGAGGAAGTAAACCTTGGATGATATCTAAATGATAGAGATTGCTACCAATCTTGTAAGCAAGGATACAGTCAAAGGCAAATGTAATAGCGACAATGGATCCAGACTTGAGCCATTTTGACCATGTTTTTTGTTCGTTATAAAAATGAAGCAAGAAACCTAATCCCATAAAGATGAAAGGAGCTAACATTACAAAAGATCCTTGGAAAAGAGACTGTGAAAATGATGACGATATGGCAGAGGCATCAAACATTGATTCTTTTAAACTTCCTCCACTTTGTGAAAAGTCTTTGAAGAAAGCGGAGAAAATAGTTGAACTATAGAAGAGTAAAAGATAGAAAGAGAGCGGAATAAGAATGAACAATCCAATAATCAACTTGGTTTTGGCATCTTTGTTGGTTTGATAGGTGCTTTCCTCTAAATCTGTAATTTTATCTTTATACCCTTTGATTTCTTTCTTGTCTGTTTCTATATCATTAGTCCATTTTTGGATTTGTTGTTGATAACTTTTAAGCGTAATTTGAAGCTGACTGACCTGTCCTACAAGTTGTTGAGTTCTTTGTTGTTGCAGGTTGACATTATTTGCTTGTTCATTATAGCTATTGTTGTATGCTTGTTGTAAATATATGGGAAGGACATGGTTCGACCCTGTGGCGGCAGCGCAGACTTGCGCGCCATACTGGCCATAGGTCAGTGCCGCAGCTTTTTGTATTCCACCGTTGATGCCAGGAATGGTTGGTGCAACAGGTGAAGGCGATACGGCGTTTGCAACAGGAGTGTTTCCTTGTGTTGATGCGATTTCCGTGTTATGCTTCGCAAAAAGTTGTCTAAAGAAACCCGTAACCTTTGATTGCGAAGGCATTGTGTTGTTTGTTTGTGAAGTAGGCATAATGTTTACATTTGTTTGAGAGTGTTGATTAATTCTTCTTCACTTGTTCCCTTTTCTGCTTCAGCAAATAGGATGTCGCAGAGAGGATCTATTGCGTCTTCTGCCACACCATAATATAAAGCATAGCGTTTCAAGAGTGTGTTTTCACGATAGTCTAATTTGGCATCGGACATGGCGATTATAGCCAATCGGTAGAGCATAGCAATTTTGTCTTCGGGAATCTCAGGTTGGAAAACACTCTTTGTGCCTGCTTCCCTGATGTAAGTGGACATCTCTTCGTCTGTTAGCCCGAGCGTGTCGTGCCCAATCTTGTAAATAGCCTCTAACTCTTTCGGGTGAATGAAACCATCAGCCAATACCATTTGGTATAAGGCAAGGAATTCGCTTTTTGTTGTTGTCATAATTTAATCTTTTTGCGACAATGGGCAAAAAGAAAGGTGTGTGGCATCGTTGTCGTCATTCCGAGGTATCGCCAAACACCTATGCATATACAACATTGAAGCCCACACCTGTAACGGTGTAAGCCTTCGCTGCGACTGGATATGCATCATAGAAAATTGGCGATTTTGGGCTCAGCGGATTTCCCCAGTTGATAAAGCCTGAGCTAATTAAGAATAAAGTTG
>CALFJG010000069.1 GCA_937877625.1 uncultured Prevotellaceae bacterium | reverse complement strand
GCTTGACTATCTGATACGCGAAGTTGAATTTAAGGAAGTGGAGGTACTGGTATGAAGAGCGTAGTATATAACTGGCTTTGCCGCCGTAATGCCCTGTTCAGCGAAATGGCGGGCGAGGATTTCACCAATTTCGAGGTGATACTGGCGCACATTGGAATCCTGTTGTTTATCTTATTGTTAGGCATAGTGGGTCATTTTGACTACGTGTCGGGAGGTGGCCTATGATTACGACCACACGCCCGGACGTTGACTATAAGGGCAACTACACACAGACGCAGGCCGCAAAGGCTTTGGGCGTTGACCGCCACACCATAGCCCGCTACGTTAAGAAAGGCTATCTGAAGTGCAAGGTACGGCGTTTCGACCAAAAGACCGTCATCCCCGGCAGCGAGATACTGAAGCTATGGGGCGGCATGTGCATATAGACTATCGTAAATAACCGTCAGGGCGGGAGCGACGGCCAGCGGGCCGCGCCCCTGCCTTTATCGGGCAAATCGGAGAGGTTTTGCCCTGAATTGTCGTACCCGTGAGAAACAAAAAACTTAATAAACCCAAAATTGCACCAAGGTTAGCCAACGTGCGCCACGATGCACCTTAGCCGATTTTGAACGCCCGTAAAATAGATGTATCTTTGCGGAAAACAACTTGCAAGGATGAGGTTCTTTCCAGGTATATTTGGCCGCAAGCACCAACGCGAGGCCGCGACTGACACCACACCGACACAGGCCGATACCGGCGTGAAAAACGTCGTGGAAACGTCTGTTGTCGGTGTTTCCACGTCGCTTATCCGAATCAAGGGTGACGATGCTTTGAAAGTCATGGCCTACAAACGCGCCCTGAATATCTTAGCCGGGAGCGTAGCCCGATTGCCGCTACGCTACATGAAGCAGAAAGATGGTATCTACGTGGACTTTGAGGCCAGCCCCTTGCACTACCTGTTAGGCACACAGCCGCAAAGCCGGTTATCTGCCTACTATTGGAAATATCAGTTAGTTTGGCAGGCTTTCCACGACGGCGACGCTTACGTATGGCCCCGTATCATTGACGGCGAGGTAGTGGAATTGGTGCTATTGAACCGCCACACTTGCAGTTTCGACGATACCAACGGCACGTACTACGTGAGCGACGAATATAACGGCGTTTACGGTACGTTCAAGGAAAGCGAGATACTGCATATATTCTTTAACAGCCACAACGGGCGCAGAGGTACGCCGCTTTGGAAAGAGGGCAACCGCGCCCTTAATATCATGGCCACCGGCGACAACGAGACCCTTAACCGCTTTGTCAACGGCGGCAACGTCAGGGGCTTTATTACCAACGACAAATCGGTAGTGGGCTTTGGCGAGTATGCCGACGAACAATTAGAGCAGTTGGCGCAGAGCATAAGAGACGATTTCCGTAACGGCGTAGGCATTACGAGCCTACCCGGACAGGCGCAGTTTCAGCAACTTTCCCTATCGTCTACCGATATGCAGTTTTTGGAAACGCGCAAGTTTGCCGTATTGGAGATTTCCCGCCTTACGGGTGTACCGCCCATCTACCTGTTTGATATGGTAGGCGGTAACTACAAGATACCCGAACAGGCCGACACCGCTTTCCTGACACAGACACTTGACGGCATTTTGTTGGCTATAGAATCGGAGTTTAACCGCAAGTTGGTGAGCCGTTCAATGTGTTGCAAACGTACATTCAGTTTTGACCGCAAACGGCTATTCTCTATGGACTTGCTTTCAATGGCTAACTATGAAAGCAAGATGATACAAAACGGCACATTCAGCATTAACGACGTGCGCCGTATGGAGAATCAGCCACCCGTAGAGGGGGGCGATACTATCTACCTAAGTACGAACACCGCCGTAATGGGTAGCAGTAAGATGACAGGCGAGAAAGAAGATGATAACGATAATAACAAAAAATAGACAGGTATTGTTATGAAAGAAATTCAGAAAAGAACGTTGGTACTGCCTGTTTCCCTGCATTTGAGAGAGACAGGCGAGGGCGAAGCCGAAAGCCGCATATTGGAGGGCTACGCCATGAAGTTTGGCACGCGCTCTTTGCTTATCGGTTACTACTACCCGTTCTACGAGATATTAGAGCCGGGTTGCATTACCGAGGAAATGCTACGCGAACAGCGCATTTACTTTACGATGTTCCACAACCGCCAAGCCATCTTAGGCCGGTGGGATAAGGGAAACGGTACGCTTAAACTGACTTTGGACGCTATCGGCCTGAAAGTAGAGTGCGAAATGCCTCATACCGTAGACGGCGACAAAGCGTTAGAGTTGGCTAAACGCGGCGACCTTACCGAAATGTCGTTTATCTATTGGACTAGCGAGGATGATAGCGAAAATTGCGTCAGTTATGAGGAAACAGACGAAACGACCGAATGGGGCGCAAAGATTTATCTACGCCACGTAAAGAAGATAGAGGGCATTTGCGACGTGACTATAGCCGCCACGCCCGCCTACGAGGACACGGAGGTAAAAGCCCGTGAGCAGCAAGTCAGGGAGTTTATAGAGGCCAAGAAGCCCGAAGAGCCTACCGCCGAGCAGATAGAGGCGCAGAAGCGCGAAAAGGCAGAGCGCGAAGCCCGCGCAAAGGAGGCCAAGGAACTACGCAACATTGCAAGAGAATTGAACTAATAGTATTAACCCATCAAACAGAAAAAATTATGAGTAAGCTAAAGTTTGATTACAAAAAGGCCAATGAGCGCAAGCGCGAGATTGGCAACCGCCTGAACGAGTTGGCTGAGAAACTCGAAAGTAAGGAGCAGCTGACCGAGCAGCAGCGCGAAGCCATTACTACGGAATCCCGCGAACTGAAAACGGAGTTGGAGGCTACCAATATGCGTATTGCCGCCGCCCTTGCAAACGAGGCCGCAGAGAAGCAGGGCCGCGAGGTGACTATGACCCGCAACGCCATGTTCCGCGAACTCTTGCAGGACATCCGCACCGGCAAGCGTCAGGAGCGCGAGATTACGCTGGGCGTAGTCAATGAGGGCGACACGAACAACATAGCCAGTGCCGAGGCAATGGAAACTATGGTGTTCGACCTGATGCCCCGCCTTTCCGAGGGCCTGATTTGGGATAAGGTAGGCATGAAAGTGCAGACCGGCGTAACTGGCAATCTGGTTTGGCCGTATGCCACCGACAACGTTAAGGTTGTTGAGGTTGGCGAGACCGCGCAACTGCAAGACCAGGACATCAATTTCGACAACGTGAAGGCCACCCCCGCCGAGGTAGGCGCAACCGTCAAAGTTTCGTTTGCCTCTATTGAGGACGCTACGTTTGACGTGCTGACTTTCGTGCAGGAGAGTTTCCGTTTGGCCATGCAGGATTTCTTGAACCACAAGACTTTCAGTCAGGCCACGTTTACGGGTATTAAAGGCCCGTACAGCGGAAAGACCAAGACCGCCGTTTTGGTAGGCAACTACCACAGCCTGTTAGAGGCCAAGGCCGAGTTGATTAACGCCGGTGTGAATATGGTTGGCTTCTGTTGGGTACTCGATGCCAAGGCCGAGGCCCTGTTAAAGGCTACGCCCAAGGCAAAGGGCCAGGGCGGCTTTATCATCGAAAACGGCAAGTTGGACGGCGACCCGTATTTCGTAAGTCACTATATCCGCGAGAACTCCACCGCTACGGGTATGCTTGACGATATGTATATCGGTTTGGGCGTTTGGCAGTATTTCGCCGCCAATCAGCACGGCAAGATACACATGACCGTTGACCCGTTCACGTTGGCCGACAAGGGCATGATGAAACTTACCCTGCGTACCCGCTGGAGCCTTACGACTTTACGCGACCAGGCTTTTGCTTGCTACAAGTTGATTGAGGCCCCGTCAGGCGAAGTCGGCATTAACCTGAATCTCCACGCCAAGACGATTAAGGTTGGCGAGACCGTGCAGCTTGCCGCCGCCGTACTGCCTAAGACCGCAGCCGTAACTTACACGTCAGGCACGACCGCCAAGGCTACCGTGACCGCCGCCGGTTTGGTTGAGGGTAAGGCCGTAGGTAGTTCCGTGATTACTGCAAGTATCACCGTGGACGGTAAGACCTTTACCGACACTTGCACCGTGACCGTTGAGGCCGCAGAGTAAGCAGCGGTAGTAACGTACAAAGCAAAGTCTTAGATTATGGCTAACGTAGTGAGTTTGGAACTATTTAAGCAGCACGTCAACGCGGACGATTTCACGGCAGACGATTTGCTTTTGCAGCATTACTTAGATGCCGCAGAAAAGCACGTTATCCGTTATACCCACCGCACCCGTGGGGAATTGGACGAAATGGGCGGCGGGGCTTTCCCCGACGAACTGAAACAGGCCGTCTTACTCATTGGCGCACATTGGTATAACCAACGTGAGAGCGACGCGCAGGTGCAGTTTCATAGTGTGCCAAACTCACTACAAGCCCTAATGAAACCCTTTAGAAAGTTGGTAAGATGATAGCCGGACGGATGAAATACAAACTTACGCTGTTAGAGCCTACGCAGACCACTAACGACTTTGGCGAAGAGGTTACGACCTATACCGACACCGTAACCGTACACGCCGAGCGCGTAAAGCATACGGGCAACCGTAGCGAAGAGGTAGGCGAGCATTTCCCGGATTATCGCGTTTCGTGGAATATCCGCGACGCGCACACGGTAGCCGAGAATTGGCGCGTACAGCAGTTGGGCGGGTATCTCTATACCGTCGTAGCCATCGAACCCAACAAGGACAGAGGCTTTAAGACTTTGATTTGCGAGAGAGTGAACGAGTAGTAAGTTATGGCAAGTCGTGCTATTGATATTGACCAGTCTTTCGGCAGCGTCTACAAGGCGTTAGACCTGAAAGCGCAGCGCAAGGCCATGCGCAGTGCCATGCGACGCGAGAGTAACCGGCTGAGGAAAAAGGCAGTCGAGAACTTGCGTGGCAGCGGAATCGGGCCGGGCACAAAGCACAACCTTTCAAAGGGCATTCGTGCGCGTGTCTATCCTGAGAAGTACGGCGCGGGTTTCATGGTCACGGTGAAGCCCCACAAGGCCAACCGCAGAACCGGGCAAGGCGAAGCCTCTATGCACACCAATCGGCAAGGGCTGAAAAAACCTGTTTTGTCGTGGGCCGAAGAGGGTACGGACTTGCGCCGTACCAAGACCAAGACGAAGATTTTCACCCGGAAGCGCAAAGGACACGCCACGGGCAGGATGAGGCGTTACGGTTTTATGCGTAAGACTGACAACCAGGCAGAACAGATTGTAGAAAAGAATCTGTTGTACTAATTTCCGCCGTAGCGTAAAAGCTGAAGCCTTGCGGCTCGTGC
>CALFJG010000068.1 GCA_937877625.1 uncultured Prevotellaceae bacterium | reverse complement strand
GATGCCCACCTCGGCCAGGATGTCTGCCACGGTGTGTACGCGGATGCCGTTCTTCTGTAGCATCTCAATGTAGCCGCGATGCTCCTCGGCAGCCTTGTCCACGTCGAAGTAGTCCTCGAAGAGCCCCGCCGAGGGGTGGATGATGCCGTTGAACAGTTCCTGTCCGGGGGTGTGCATCAGGATGTCGCCCGCCCCTGACCATTCCGCCTGCGGATAGGCCATCGCCGTCTCGCCTCCCTGCTGCGCCCGGCATACGCTTGCGCCGCAGACGAGGGTGGCGGCGAGCAGCCATTGTATGATTCTTTTCATTGTATTTTCAATCTTAAGTCTCATTTTATTATTCGCTGGAAGTCAGTACGGATGTACTTCTCAAAGCGCGGTTTGACATACTCAACTCCTTTGCGCTTTCCATTGAACCAGATACTACGCTTACCCACATTCTTGCCCGTCTTATTCTGAACGGACTCTACAATGAACTCCTCAGAGGACATTATCCACATCGTTCCGTTCTCGCCAAGCCTCTCGGAGAAGAACACAAACCAGTAATTGGGGCGGTACTCATGTTCGATAGCGGCAAATAAGGCAGCATCCCCATCCTTTACAGACTTGGAGCGTGCTTTAATCTGAACTTCGACAAATGAGCCGTTGGGACGGCGCACCACCGCATCAATCCCCTTGTCGTCCACCACAGGAAGGTACACATCAAGCCCCTCTTTGAGCATCTGCCCTATCAGAAAGTGTTCGAGCGGTGCGCAGCTATGGCATCGGTCACTGTGCTTAAAGGCTTAGAATACGGAACTGCTACTTGTTGAATGAGTGAAGCATTAAAGGTAGTGTTTTGTTTAGGTTTCAATGAGTTTTTGGAAATTATGGTATGAGCCGTCGAAGCGGCTGAGTTGGTAGGGTGCGAGTCGCAGTGCGAAGGTGGCTCTCACGGATTGTAGCCCGAAATAGCTACACATCAGTGCCGCGAGTTTGAAGTGTCGTGGTGCACCGCGTCGGATGAGTTCGCGGCAGACGCGCTCGTGTAGTGTGTCGTCGCCTTCGGCACGTTGCATTTCTTGAAAGAGTAGAAAGAGGCACGCCGTGGTGTCGGCACTAAGTAGCACAGCAGCGCGTTCGGCGGTTGATGTGCTGCCGAAGAGTCGCAGTAGTAGTTCGGCATCGTGCAGTCGGGTTGAGCAGGGCAGCAACGCGGAAAGTATTTTTCTGCGGTCGATGGGCGACACATCTTCTCGGGCGGCATATTGTATGAGTCGCTCGTCGGAGAGTTGTAGCGTTCCGTTCGTCATCAGACGTGCGGCTTCTTTGAGATACATTCCAAGAAAAGCGCGTGGTGAGCGTGGCACTGTTTCTATGAAACTTTGCCAAAAGGCGTTGCTCTGGGTGAAGCGTCCTACGACTTGGCGGCTATCTTGCTTCGAGTAGGCAGACATTTTCTACGTGTTGTGTGTGTGGGAACATATCTACGGGTTGCACCTGTGCGACTTGGTATTTGTCATCAAGCATTGCGAGGTCGCGGGCTTGTGTCGCGGGGTTGCAACTGACATATACAATGCGCTTCGGTGCAGCGTTAATAATGGTATGTACCACTGCGGGGTGCATCCCGGCGCGTGGCGGGTCGGTGATGATGACGTCGGGGCTGCCGTGGCCGGCAATAAACTCCGGCGTGAGGATGTCTTTCATATCGCCGGCATAAAACGTTGCGTTGTTGATGTTATTCGTTGCCGCATTTTCTTTTGCATCGGCGATGGCTTCGGGTACGTACTCTATGCCGATGACTCTTGCCGCCTCGCGTGCCACAAAGAGGGCTATTGTCCCCGTGCCCGTATAGAGGTCGTAAACCGTTTCTTTGCCGCTGAGGCAGGCCATACGTCGTGCCACCTTATAGAGCTCGTGTGCTTGGTGGGTGTTTGTTTGGTAGAAACTCTTGGGGCCTACTTTGAAGCGCAGTCCTTCCATTGTTTCGTAGATAAAATCAGTGCCGGCAAAGGTGTGGACGGGTAGGTCGCCGATGGTATCGTTGCATTTAACGTTGTGGACATAGAGCAGGGAGGTGACCTCCGGGAAGTTTTCGTTGATAAATGCCATCAACGCCATAGCCTGTGCTTGTTCCTCGTTGTTGCTCCAAGCGAATTGTAGGAGTAGCATCAGTTCGCCTGTGTCGCTTGAGCGTATCATCATACTTCGCAGCAGCCCTTTGTTTTGTCGCAGGTCGTAGTGTGATAAATGGTGCTCGGCAGCGTAGCGTCGTATGGTGTTTCGCAGCTGGTTGTTGATGTCGGGCATTAGTTGGCAGTCGGTGATGTCGAGTATCTTGTCGAACGCCCCAGCGATGTGGAAGCCCAGTGCGTTCATATTGTTGATTTCCTCGCCGCTGTCTATTATTTGTCGTGTGAGCCATTTCTTGTTGCTAAAACCAAACTCGAGTTTGTTGCGGTAACCTTGTGTTTCTTTACTGCCAAGGATGGGCGACACGCGGGGCAGTTCCACTTTGGCGATGCGTCGCAGTGTTTGCTCCACTTGTGTTTGTTTGTAGTAGAGTTGTCGGTCGTAGCGCAGGCACTGCCACTTGCATCCGCCACACACGCCGAAGTGTGGGCAAAACGGCTCGCTTCGCTCGTTGCTGTAGGTATGGATGGCCACCGCCTCTGCCTCGGCGTAGTTATGCTTCTTGCGGCGCAGTTGGAGGTCGCACACATCTCCTGGCACAACGTAGGGGGTGAATACCACAAGTCCGTCGATGCGTGCCACGGCTTTGCCTTCGGCGGCGATGTCTTCTATGGGTATGTGGGAGAGTAGGGGGAGGGGTTTTTTCTTGCGTGACATAGCGGAGTGGAGTAGGGAGGTGTTGTTGGAGTATCGGTAGGCGGGTTGTTATGCTGAGCGCACTACGACTTACGTTATCTTTTGATTATCGTTCTTTTTTCTGTTGTGTTGTTCCAGTATTCGTGTGATAAGTCGTGGCAGTGGGTATTCGTGTAGTTTGTCGGTGTTTACCCACGTATAGCCTTTTGGCAGGAGTGGGGCAGTGTGTGTGAGGTGGAGTCTGAAAGCGTCTGTCAGGATGAGCCGGTGGGTGAGTTGGTGGCGCATTTGTTCGGCAATTTGCTGAAACGTGCCTTCTTCGGGTGATAGTTGCAGTGTGTCGCAGGTCTGTTTGAACACTTGTGTTGCTGCGAGAGGTTGTGCTGTTTCGAAGAGTAAGGGTTCAAACAGTCCGTGCCAGATGTCGCCAGCCCCTCGTTGGTGGAGCAATAGGCTGTTGTTGTAGTATATAAAGACGTAGGCAAAGTGGCGTTGGGTGACGTTTTGTCTGTGTGCTTTTTTTGGTAGGTCTTCTGCGTCACGTCCGTCGGCTATTACGGCGCAGTGTGTGTGGAACGGACATTCGTGGCAGTGTGGTGCGCGTGGTGTGCATACGGTGGCTCCGAAGTCCATCAGTGCTTGGTTGTGTGTGGCACTGTGTTGTGTGTCGAGGAGTTGGTGGGCTAAGTCCTTAAACACTCGTCGTCCGTCGTTGGTGTCGATAGGGGTGTCGATGCCGTAGATGCGTGAGAGTACGCGATATACGTTTCCGTCCACCACGGCGTGTGGCAGGTTGTAGGCGAGTGAGGCGATGGCCGCTGCGGTGTAGTCGCCGATGCCTGGAAGGGTGCGCAGGGTGGTGAAGTCGTTAGGGAAGTGTCCGCTCTGTGCTATGAGGCGTGCTGTTTTGTGCAGATTGCGTGCTCGGCTGTAGTAGCCGAGGCCTTGCCAGGCGGTGAGCACCTCTTGTTCGCTGGCGGTGGCAAGGGCTTCTATGGTGGGGAATAGGTGTGTGAAACGCTCGTAGTAGGCTCGTCCTTGTTCCACCCGTGTCTGCTGTAGTATCACTTCGGAGAGCCAAATATGGTAGGCGTCGCTCGTGCCGCGCCACGGCAAGGTGCGTGCGTGGCGAGCATACCATTGTTGCAGAATGTGGGAGAAGTTCAAACTGGCGGGGGGAGTAGGGGTTTGTGTGTGTGGCACACAAGAAAAAAGGCGGCTTTGATCTTAAAGGTGGGTCTGACAAAGCGAATTATTAGCACCCACCCTTAAAGACAATCGCACATATTCTAAATCAAAGCCACCTTGACTTTCTTAGGTTGTAAAGGGTGCTTATGGTGTTGGCAGGAAATTTTCTCTGTTTGGTAGGCTGCGGGCTTTTCTGTGCCGTGTCTTCGCCGCTGTTTGGCTTATGGT
This sequence comes from uncultured Prevotellaceae bacterium, assembly GCA_937877625.1. Classification (GTDB taxonomy): domain Bacteria; phylum Bacteroidota; class Bacteroidia; order Bacteroidales; family Bacteroidaceae; genus Alloprevotella. The sequence continues at coordinate 23,881 of CALFJG010000068.1, read as the reverse complement.
AGTGCTTTCTGTGTATGTTTAGTGGAAGAGTTTGATACGTTGTTCTTCGCTTAGCCGACAAATCATCAGTATTCCGTCTTTCTCTGCTACGATATACCCGTCAAGTCCTTGTACTACCACACGTCGGTTTTCCGTGGTGTGGACGATGCAATTTGTGGTGTCGTACACGGCAATGTTGTTTCCGATAAGTGCGTTGCCGTGTTCGTCGCGTTGGCTTTGTGCTTGTAGCGAGCCCCAGGTGCCGAGGTCGGACCAGCCTACATCGGCGGGGCGCACAAATACTTCTTCGGCGCGCTCCATAATGGCGTAATCCACGGAAATGTTGTCGCACGTGGCATAGAGCTTGTTGATGGCGTCGGTTTCTTGGGGCGTGTCGAGCGTTTTTAGGAGTTTCTCAAAGCCGTTGCTCATCTTTGCCTGATAAACTCGGAAGGCGTTGATAATGGTGCTGACACTCCATACAAATATGCCGGCGTTCCAAAGGTAGTTTGGCTCGCTCACATACTGTGCTGCGGTGGCGGCATCGGGCTTTTCTTTGAAGGCATCAACGCGATAGATGTTTTTCTTTCTTGAGGAGCTGTAGGCAAGGTCGGCTTTGATGTACCCGTATCCTGTTTCTGGGCGCGAGGGTTTGATGCCGAGAGTGACGATAGCATCGGTCTCTGCTGTGAACTCCATCGCCTCCTCGATGGCTTGTCGAAAGCCGTCGGTGTCGGTGACGAGGTGGTCGGCGGGTGTCACCACGATGTTTGCCTGTGGGTTGCGCTTTTTTATTTTCCACGACACGTAACAGATGCAAGGTGCGGTGTTTCTGCGGCAGGGCTCAAGCAGGATGTTCTCTTGCGGTACGTCGGGTAGTTGTTCGCGGGTGAGTGTGGCGTATTGCTCTCCCGTAACCACCCACACGTTTTCCATCGGCACAATCGGTGCGAAGCGTTCAAGGGTGAGTTGGATAAGGGTGCGTCCGCAGCCGAGGATGTCTAAGAATTGCTTGGGCCGCTCTTCGCTGCTCATAGGCCAGAAGCGGCTACCGATGCCGCCGGCCATTATCACGAGGTGGTTATTTTGGTTCATAAGGTGTTGGGAGTTTTTAGTACTTCTTGAAAAAAGATGCCGGAGGAGCTAAGCGCCCCTCCGGCTTATCGTGCGCCGCGAAGCAGTGACTGTTTCAGGTGAAAAACATGAGAAAATCCCTAAACAGCCAGAACTCTGCTTCATTTTTTAACCATGTTGCCCTCAATATAAAGACGCACGATAGAATTGCTTGCGTTAGTACGCACGGTGATCATTTTTTTTATGTGTCCCAAGGTCTGTCCCTTGCCGTTGTATGTGGCGGTGACGGAGCCTTTCTCACCGGGCTTGACTTCGGTTTTGGTATATTCTGCCACTGTGCAACCGCATGACGTAAACACTTGCTGAACGATGAGAGGCTTGTCGCCGGTGTTTGTGAAGGTGAATGTTACTGTCTGGGGTTGTGCTTCGGAAAACGTACCAAAGTTATGGGAGGTCTTATCAAATTTTATTTCGGCCTGAGCTGCAGCAACGAGGCTGAACATTACAACTGCGATAAGCGTGAGTATTTTCTTCATTGTCCTATGATGCTAAGGTTAAACTCGTGTTTTTACATTCTTGCGGGCTTAAATGCGTTGCAAAATTAGGCACAAGACACATATAAACCAAACGTTTAGCAATTTTTTTCGTCTTTTTAAGAATATCTGTTATATTTTGAAGAAATTTTGTTGCACTATCTTAAAGCGTGTGCGATTTGTTGTGTATGTAGAATGGACATAAGTTGTCGGCGAGTGCTGCGATGAGACCGATAGTGCGAGATATTGATAGCAATTCGTGGTTGTTTTTTAGCAGAATACCTTTTTGTCGCTGTCGTAACTTGAAAAAACATCGTTGTTGTTTAGTTCGTGGCGTTTTAGATTTGTTTTGGTGTCTCCTTTGGCTTATCTTTGCGGGCGAAATCAGGTTGTTAGTCTGCGTTTATGCCCACGCTCCGTCCCCGCACCGCTCCTCGCGAGCGCATCATTCTTGGTATCGACCCCGGCACCACAATACTGGGCTATGGTGTGCTGAAATGTGTGGGGCAGAAAGCCGAGATGCAAGCCCTTGGTGTGATAGATCTCCGTCGTGTGGGCGATGTGTATCTTAAGTTAGGGCGTATCCACGAGCGCATATTGAGTGTGATAGACGGTTTCTTGCCCGATGAGATGGCCATCGAAGCCCCGTTTTTCGGTAAGAACGTGCAAAGTATGCTCAAATTGGGACGCGCACAGGGTGTGGCAATTGCTGCGGCAATCTCGCGCGACATTCCTATCCACGAATATGCCCCGTTGAAGATAAAACAAGCCATTACCGGTAACGGGGCGGCAAGCAAAGAGCAGGTGGCAGCGTTTATGCAACGTATGCTCCATATCCCCGACGAAACGATGCTTCCTTATCTCGATGCCACCGATGCCTTGGCTGTGGCTTATTGCCACCACTTGCAGACACAACGCCAACTTCCTGGAGGGGGTGGTAATAATTCGTGGAAAGACTTTGTTCGCCACAATGCTTCGCGGGTGAGCCAGAGGAGGAAGGGGTAAGAACAAGCCGTTCACCAAGTTTGCAGCATCATCTTTCTTATCCGTCAACACGTCGGCGCAGATCTTCGTGGCGTGGACACTGGTATGCACAGGGAGTTTGCACTTCGTATTGATGTATGTCCCTGCGCTGTCGTGCTCTCGCAGATGATGTAGAGAAGATGCTGCTTTCTACCAATGCAAAAGCCCATTTTTCCTACTGCTTTCCATATCATATATGTGGCTGAACGCATTAGTTTTGTGGCTGAACGCATTAGTTTTGTGGCTGAACGCATTAGTTTTTTCTGCTCAGGCAACGATATTCGCACAGGTGCGACCAATAATTTTCTTCATAGGCACTAAGAATTCAAAGTGTGACTATATTTATACAAATAAAGCCTATGTGTGCAAAAACATAGGCTTTATTTGTATAAATATAGTCACAATTTTATTTTTTCATCCGAGGGTGTGAAAAATGCTTACCACCTCGATTATATTCTATCCAACACCGTGCGTATGAGTTCGTCGATAGAGCCTTTGTAGTTGGTGTTGGCGCGTTGTGCCACGCGGTTGGCAATGACCATACAGACGGTGAGTGCGTGGTGTCCCAAGAGTGCTGAGAGGCCCGCCACGGCACTGCTCTCCATTTCAAAGTTAGTGATTTGCAGCCCGCCGTGCTCAAAGGCCATAATTTTGTTGTTTTGTTGAGGGTCGGCGAGTGGTATGCGTAGCTCGCGCCCTTGTGGTCCGAAGAAGCCGCCGCACGCCACGGTGATGCCGCGTACCATATCGTCTTTCGCAATGCGTTCTAAGAGTACGGTACTGGCCGGGGCGACATAGGGGTGGGGGATACACTGATTACCCGTCCAGTTCATGGCTTTCTTGAAAGCCGCCTCGCAGTCGAGGTCGCAGACGCTATCGCGCCCCGCATAGAAGTTAAGTAGCCCGTCGAAACCGATGCTTTTTACCGAGGCCACAAAAGAGCCTTCGGGGGTGAACTCCTGCAATCCGCCGCAGGTGCCTATGCGTACGATGTCGAGGCTACGCAGGGAGGCTTTTGTGGTACGTGTGGCGAAGTCGATGTTGGCAAGGGCATCAATCTCGTTGAGTACGATGTCTATGTTGTCGCAACCTATGCCCGTGCTTACTACTGTGATGCGTTTTCCGCGATATTGCCCGGTGATGGTGTGAAACTCACGGTTTTCTACTTCAAACTCGCGGCTCTCCAGGTGCTTTGCCACAGTAGCTACACGGCCGGGGTCGCCCACAAGTATCACCTTGTCGGCAAGGGCTTCGGGGGTGATATGGAGGTGGAATACACTGCCGTCGCTGTTGATAATGAGTTCAGAGGGGGGAAAAAAGTTTTTCATACTTTTGTCGTACGTTTTTATCGGTAATGTGTTTTGTCTCTGCAAATGTAGAGAAAATTGGTTTAAGCGGGCTATCACATTACGTGATTTTTTTCTTTTGTAGTTCTGTTTAGGAAGCAATGGAGTTTTATCAGCCCCTCACGTATAGCAACGCGAAAAAAGGTGGCAGGGATTGTGTCTCCCCGCCACCTTATTTACGGACGTTCGTATTGTTAGTGTTTCTTTTGCTTACTTTTTATGAAATCGCTCTTGTTTCTTTTTCAATTCTTCTTGTTGTTCTTGTAGTGCCGCGAGTCGTGCCGCGAGTCCGCTGGGTTTCTTGGCGGGGTTGGCTTTGTTGGCGCGATAGTTGGCTTCGAGTTTGGAAAGAAGTTTCTTGTCATCGGTGGTGCGGCGTAGCCACCACATCGTAAGTGCCCCGGCCAAGAGGGAGATGAAGTAATAGTAGTTCAGCCCGGAGCTGTATTTGTTGAACATAAAGAAGAAGAACAGCGGCATGAGGAACATCATCCATTGCATCACCTTCATTTGTTGTGCTTGTTCACCACTCATTTGGTCGCGTTGCTGGCGCATCGTCATATATGAGTAGATGAGGTTCGTGCCGCAGAAGAGTAGGCAAAAGAGGCTGAGGTGGTTGCCTATGAGGGGCAGCTGACCGCTCCAGGAGATAAGGCTGTCGTAGGTGCTGAGGTCGTCGGCCCAGAGAAAACTCTGCTGACGGAGTTCTATGGCGTTTGGCACGAAGTTAAACATAGCAATCCAGATAGGCATTTGGATGAGCATAGGCAGGCAGCCTCCCATAGGGCTGACGCCGTACTGGCTATACAGTGCCATTTGTTCTTGTTGGCGTTTCAGTGCGTTTTCCTCCCCGGGGAATTTTGTGCCGATTTCTTCAATTTTAGGTTTTAGCACGCGCATTTTGGCACTGCTCAGATAACTCTTGCGTGTGGTGGGATAAACTATGGCGCGCAGCAGAATGGTGATGATCAGTAGTACGATGCCCATAGGAAGCCCCAGGCGTGTGAGCCAGTCGAACACGTAAATAGTGAAGAAACGGTTAATCCACTTAAAGAGCGGCCAGCCGAGATATACGAGGTCTTGTAGGTCCTGTTCTTTTTGCCCGATGGTTTGTCCGTTTAGGTCGCGCAGGTCGAGATAGTTGTTCGGGCCAAAGTAGTACTGCAAGCGTGTAGGTTGTGAGCCCGAGGGGTCGAGCGTGATACTGGCTTCGGCGGCGTATTGTTTCAGGTAGCCGCTTCCTTCTTCAAGTTGTTTGCTGGCCACACGCACCTCGGTCATCGGCTCTGCTGCGATAATTAGGCTGCTGAAGTATTGGTTCTTAAAGGCGAGCCAATCCACGCCGCCCGTCACACTCTCGTCATCATCGCCTTGCTCTTTGAGTTTCTCTGAGCCGTCTTCCACTGATTTATAAGTGAGGGTGGAATACATATTTTCAAAGTAGAAACCTTTTTCCTGCTGTCGCACTTTGTCTGACCAGTGGAAAGAGATGCTCTTTGTCTTAGCACTAAGTTCGTTTTGCAGTTTTGCGGTAGAGATATCAAAATCTACGAGATAACTACCTTTGTGGAGTGTATAGGTATGAACGATTTGTCGCCCGAGGCTATCGGCCAGCGCGAGTGTGGCACTGCTATCCGTTTTCGCTACGAGGCTGAAAGCATATTGCGCTGTGTTAAGATTTTGTTGCTTAAACTCATAGACAAACTCTGTGCGGGTGTCTTCTTTGTTGTAAAGCACGAGTGGCGTTTGTTTGTTGTCGCGGTAGTCGGCATAGCTCTTAAAGTCCAGGAGTTCCACCTTGGCTACGCTCCCTCCAAGCGTGTTGAGCGTCAGGCGTAGCTTGTCGTTCTGAAGCACGATATCTTCTCCTTGGCTACTTATCTGCGTGCTAAAGAGCCCTGTGGTGTCGGCAGATACGGTGGCAACAGGCTTCGCCGCCTCCGTTGAGGGTTCACTTTTTGCTGTTTGTGCCTGTTGTTCTTGAGCTTGCTGCGCTACCTGCTCTTGCGAGGGCGTGGCAAGATAACTATAGCCTATCAAGACGAGGACGATGAGGATAAGTCCGGTAATGGTATTTTTGTCCATAACTATCTCGTTTATTTTACTGCTTACGTGTTTGGATGGCTGCTTTTACAAAGTCGAGGAATAGCGGGTGTGGCTTGAGTACGGTGCTGGAGTATTCGGGGTGGAATTGTGTGCCGACATACCATCGCAGGGATGGTATCTCAACGATTTCCACGAGCGACGTGTCGGGGTTTACGCCCGTGCACTGCATACCCGCTTGCTGGAAGGCGTTGAGGTATTCGTTGTTAAATTCATAGCGATGGCGGTGGCGCTCGCGTATTTCGTCTTTCTGATAAATGGCGTGTACACGGCTGTCTTTGCGCAACATACACGGATAGCCGCCCAGACGCATCGTGCCGCCCATATTGGTGACGTTCTTCTGGCTTGCCATAAGGTCAATGACGTTGTGTTTGGTGAGCGGGTTCATCTCTGTGCTGTTGGCATCTTCATAGCCTAACACGTTGCGTGCGAACTCAATGACCATCATTTGCATACCGAGGCAAATGCCGAAGGTGGGGACATCGTGTTGGCGTCCGTAGGTGGCGGCAACGATTTTCCCCTCTGTGCCGCGCTGTCCGAAGCCGGGGCATATCACTATGCCGTCCATGGCTTGTAGTGCCTCGTCGATATTTTGCGGCGTAAGTTTTTCGCTGTTTACAAAATGTGTCTTCACCTTGCGGTCGTTGTAGGTGCCGGCCTGCGAGAGGCTCTCGAGGATGCTCTTGTAGGCATCCTGCAAGTCGTATTTCCCCACAAGGGCGATGTCCACTGTCTCTGTGGCTTTGTGGCGACGTTCTAAGAAATTGCGCCACGGCCCGAGCCCCGGTGTCTCGCCGACGGGCATACCGAACTGGCGGAGTATCTCGGCATCAAGCCCTTGTTCCTGCATACGTAGCGGCACTTCGTAGATAGTGGGTTGGTCTTTGCTCTGAAATACTGCCGTGGGGGCTACGTTGCAGAAGTTTGCCACTTTGCGGCGGAGGGTGGTGTGGAGCTCGTGCTCTGTGCGGAGTACCAATACATCGGGCTGAATGCCGAGTCTTTGGAGCTCCTTCACGCTGTGTTGTGTGGGTTTTGTTTTCAGCTCGTCGGCTGCAGCGAGATAAGGCACATAGGTAAGGTGTACGCATAGCGCATCGTTGCGCAAGTCCCATTTCAGCTGGCGTATGGCTTCAAGAAACGGCTGGCTCTCTATGTCGCCCACCGTGCCACCAATCTCGGTGATGACAAAGTCGAAATGGGAACGCTTGCCCTGAAAGAGTATCGCGCGCTTTATCTCATCGGTAATATGGGGGATTACTTGAATGGTTTTACCGAGGTAGTCGCCGCGGCGTTCTTTCTCGATAACGCTTTGATAGATACGCCCCGTGGTGTAGTTGCTGTAGGCGGTGGTATGTATGCCCGTGAAACGCTCGTAGTGTCCGAGGTCGAGGTCGGTCTCTTTACCGTCGTCTGTAACGTAACACTCGCCGTGCTCGTACGGATTAAGCGTGCCGGGGTCAATGTTGATGTAGGGGTCGAACTTTTGGATAGTGATGTTAAAACCACGTGCTTGGAGCAGTTTGCCGAGGCTGGAGGAGATCACGCCTTTGCCGAGGCTGGAAGCCACACCACCGGTGACGAAGATATACTTTGTAGCACTCACGGGGAAGGAAGAGATTAGTTTGTTCTTGAAATTCGCGCAAAAGTAAGTTTTTTTGCCGATGCACACACGTTAGAGCGTGTAAATAAGCAAACAAAGCATGATGGCGGTGCATATTTATTGTGTTTGGTGCTTTTTTTTCGTGCGCTTGTGCTATTTTTGCAGGAACTATCAGCGTTGGTAAATGAAACACCGCTTTTTTCTTCTTTTCCTTCTCTTGCCATTAGCGGCTTCTGCGCAATACGACTTGTCGCGCTATATATCACGCCATATTGTGGAAGAAATGTCCGACACTGTGGTACTCCCCGACACTACCCCCACCGTGGGACGTGCCGACTTAGAGGTTTACGATGTAGCGATGCGCTATACTCAACGTCTTGACTCGTTGTGTACGATGTTTCGTCGCTGGCACTATACCGGAAGCGACACGCTCTCTAATCCGTATTATTCCAGCCTTTTTGCCAAACCCACGTTATTGCGTGGCACATTGCAACGCACGCTCGGAACGTTACCGCCCTCCTATGGCCGCCGCGACGAACAGGTGAGACGTGCCGAGGCTATCGACCACTCCTTATTATATATATATGGTACGCACCCGTGGCTGGTTCAGCCCGAAGCATCGGACGCTGCGGCGGCACACCCCGTGCCTACGCCCTCGACGGTAAGTGTGACACCTCCCCTACATATCAATCCGTCCGTGCCGCCGCGTGCTGAGCCCGTTGACCTCGTACAGCCCGACTTCAACGTGCAAATCTACCGTCCTAACTTCTGGACCTTTAAGGCCGACCTCTCCTTGCAGTTTATGCAGAACTATATCTCTGAAAACTGGTATAAAGGCGGAGAGAGCAACAATTCGCTTCTTGCCAACGCTGTTTTAGAGGCAAACTACGACAACAAACGCAAAATCTCCTTTTCAAATAAATTGGAGATGAAACTCGGCTTCTACTCCTCGAAGAGCGACACCGTACACCATTACAAGACCAACAACGACCTCCTGCGTCTGACCAACAAACTCGGTGTGAAGGCATCTAAACACTGGTACTACACCGTTATGCTCCAGTCCTGGACACAGTTCTACCACGGCTACAAAGCAAACAACCCCGATCTGATTTCCGATTTCTTAGCCCCCTTTGAGAGCGTACTATCGTTTGGTATGGACTATAAGAACTCGGGCAAGAATTTCAAGATAGAAGCCACACTCTCACCCTTTGCTGTGAAGTATAAATACGTGCGTCGCCCCGCTCTGGCTTCCAGTTTTGGCATTGACGAGGGACATCGCCACAAGACCGACTATGGTAGCACTATTACTGTCAATACCTCGTGGACACCAATAAAAAACGTAACGTGGAACACACGTCTCTATTGGTTCACCGACTATGAGCATACCACCATAGAGTGGGAGAATACCTTCAATTTCAAGATAAACGATTTCCTTTCCACCACACTCTTCCTCTATCCGCGCTTCGACGACGGAGCGGCACGCAAAGACGACCATTCCTACTTACAGTTTAAGGAATATCTCTCCCTTTCTTTTACTTATAAATTCTAAGAAATCAATTTCAAATATACTTAATCCTAAAACACCATGAAGAAAATTCTTGTAACAGGTGGTACGGGCTTTATCGGCTCTCACACCACCGTGGAACTGCAGGCCGCCGGCTACGAGGTGGTCATCATTGACAATCTTTCAAACTCCAACGCCGACGTGGTTGATGGCATTGAAAAAATCAGCGGCGTACGTCCCGCTTTTGAAAAAGTGGACTGCTGTGACCTGCCCGCTCTCGAAGGCGTTTTCCAAAAGTATCCAGGCATTGAGGGTATCATCCACTTTGCCGCCAGCAAGGCTGTGGGCGAGAGTGTGGAAAAACCGCTGATGTACTACGAAAACAACATCGTGTCGCTCATCAACCTGCTGAAACTAATGCCGAAGTACAATGTGAGAGGTATCATCTTCTCCTCATCGTGCACCGTTTACGGCCAGCCCGACCCCGAATATCTTCCCGTCACCGAGGAGGCTCCCATAAAAAAAGCCGAGAGTCCCTATGGCAACACGAAGCAAATCAACGAGGAAATCGTACAGGACTTTGTAAAGAGCGGCGCACCTATCAGCGCTATTCTGCTTCGCTATTTCAACCCCATTGGTTCGCACCCCACAGCCATTATAGGCGAGCTGCCCAACGGTGTGCCTGCTAATCTTATTCCCTATCTCACACAAACAGCCATCGGAATACGTCCGCAGCTCAACGTCTTCGGCGACGACTACGACACTCCCGACGGTTCTTGCATTCGCGACTTTATCTATGTGGTTGACCTTGCTAAGGCACATGTGTGTGCTATGGAACGTATCGTCAACGGAGAGAACACCGAGCCTGTAGAGATTTACAATGTCGGCACGGGAAACGGCGTGAGTGTGTTTGAACTCATCAATACGTTTGAGAAATGCACCGGCGTGAAACTCAACTATAAGGTGGCTCCACGTCGTGCTGGCGACATTGAGAAGGTGTGGGGCAACGTAGATAAAGCTAACAAAGTACTCGGCTGGCGTGCTGTACATAGCCTCGAAGACGCACTGAGCAGTGCTTGGAAGTGGCAACAAGAATTGCGCAAGCGCGGCGTGATGTAGAGCAATTCCTATTTCCCAAATAAGGCTTATCTGCCAAATAGTACCAGAAGCGGCAGGCAAATCGTTGGAGGTTTGCCCGCCGTTTTTGGTGTTCGCCTATTTAGACACTCCGAAAAGGGGAGGGGGTAAGCGAATAGCCCCAGGCATCGCCCGGGGCTAACCGCTGTTGCTGGCTATGTTTCGTCTTACCTCCCTACGTCAATCACAAAGGTTTGTTGGCAGTCTTTCACTCTGAGCATATACTGCGGCAGGGGTTTAGCACCCCAGGAGTTCACACAGCCGAGTCCCATTTGTTGCCCTATGTTCACCACGGTGTAAGGGCGTGGTTGAAGCTCGGCGGAGTGCGACTGGTGGGCTTCTTTCTGCGGGCCGTCGTCGAGGTCGCTTACTTCGTAGGGCAGGGTGCTAAACTCAAACGGCATAGTAGCGGTGATGGCTATCGTGGGGTACATCTCCCCGTTGAGCAGGAGGAGACGTGTGCCGTAGTGGTTGCCACTCTCTTGCGGACGCACGTAGGGATGATATTGCTCGGCGATGGAGGCACTCCACATACCGATTTGTGCGCCGTCGTAGCGGTCGCGATAGGTCTCGTGAGGGCCGTAGCCGTACCAGTTTATATCCTTATACACCTGCGGCAACGTGAATGTCATAGCAAAACGCGGCACTTCGTAGTAGGTGGCCTCGGCATCGGGAATGAGTTGTTCGTGGAGTACCATCGCTCCTTGCTTAAAGACATAAACAAGTCGCAGTGTGCAGTGTAAGTTGTGCAAAGCGTACAGGGCTTCTACACTATCGGCCTCGAGGTTCAGCGTGGTGAGTTTTAGTTCGGGGTTTTTCCATCCAGCGAACGTGCGCTGCAACCCGGCTCCATAGTCGTTGTCGGTGGGTGCGCGCCAGAAGTTAGGGCGAATACCCGTACCGCTCTTCAGCAGTGGTTTCCCGTTATAGTCCAGATAGTCAATAAAGCCCGTGGCTCGGTTGATGGTGGCGGTGAGTCCGCGAGTGGTATATGCCACGTAAGCGTTGGTACGGTCGGTCGTCACGTCATCGTCGGCGGTAGGCTGGTTAGCAATGGCTTGTGCCACGGTGCGGTTGAAGATGCCTTCCTTATATATAAACTGTTGGCGTGCGAGCGTGTCGGTCGTCTGGTCGGCACGTGTCTTCACGTAGCAGAGTGTCAGCGTCGTCTCCATCGGCCTTGTCTGTGTGAGTATGGCCTCGGCGGCATCAGGGAGTGCTATGGTTTGGCTCGTTTGTGGGGCAATGGTGGGTAGCGTCAGGCTACCGCTGGCTTCGTGGTGGGCGAGGGTGCCTACTATCCACTTCAGCGTGACATCTTGGAGCGGCTGAAAAAAGTTCTCGTTAAAAACCTCCAACTTACAGGCCGCACTGTCGATGAGTGTTGTCCAAATGTTCTGATAGAAATACTGCACCTCGTAGGCGTGTGGGTTCCAGCGTCGGTCGGGTAGTATTAGTCCGTTGCAGTTAAAGTTATGGTCTGAGGCGGGATAACGTCCGAAGTCGCCGCCGTAAGCAAAGATAGGTTCCGCGTTGGTGTTGCCTCGCCCGGGGAGGAGTAGCCCCGTTGTGCTGTCGCGGTGGGCATAGATGCCTTGGTCTGCAAAGTCCCAGATAAATCCGCCCTGATAGTGCGGATAGCGGCGAATGAGTTGCCAATACTCCTTGAAGCCGCCTTCGCTGTTACCCATAGCGTGGGCGTATTCGCACTGAATGAGTGGTTTGTTAGGATTGTTCTTAGCGTATTGCTCGCAGTCGCGATAGTTGTAGTACATCGGGCAGAAGATGTCTGTCTTACCCTCCAACCCTGCGCGCTCATACTGTACGGGGCGTGTGGTGTCGTACTGCTTCACCCACTCGTATGCCGCCTCAAAGTTAGGGCCATAGCCCGCTTCATTGCCGAGGCTCCATACGATAATAGCGGGATGGTTCTTATACGTGAGCACGTTGTTGCGGTTGCGCTCCAGATGGGCTTGCTGCCACTCGGGACGCTTGGCCAGCGTGCGCTCCCCGTAGCCCATACCGTGGCTCTCTATGTTGGCTTCCGCCACAACATAAAGGCCGTAGCGGTCGCAGAGGTCGTACCAACGCGGGTCGTCGGGGTAGTGGCACGTGCGCACGGCGTTGATGCCCATACGTTTCATCGCGCGGATATCCTCCACCATCCGCTCCGTGCTTACGATATATCCGCCCGCTGGGTCCATCTCGTGGCGGTTGACCCCTTTGATAAGCACAGGCCGACCATTCACTAAGAGAAGCCCATTGCTCACCTCCACGCTTCGGAATCCCACTTGCTGTTCAAAGCATTCTAACACCTTTGAACCTTTACGCAACGTGACACGTAGGTGGTAAAGGTCTGGTTGCTCGGCACTCCAGGCTCTTACGGTGTTGATGATGGTCTCCACCTTGTTTTTGGGGCTTACACCTTTGGCCTCAAACACCGTGCCGTCCTCGTGACTATACAGGCTGTAGTCCACCACGCACCCTTTTGCATCGGGTGCAGCGAGGCTGATAGCGAGTTTGCCGTCTTGGTAGTTGTTTGTTAGCGTGGCAACAATGCGTATGTCGTCAATATGCTGTGGTGCGCGATGATAGAGATATACCTCGCGCGCAATGCCCGTGAAGCGCCAAAAGTCTTGGTCTTCTATGTAAGAACCATCGCACCAGCGCATCACTTGCATACATATAAGGTTTGGCTCGCCATATTTAAGAAACTTCGTGATGTTAAATTCCGCGGCCACCTTGCTATCCTCGCTGTAGCCCACCGCCTGGCCGTTCACCCAGAGGCGTAGGTTGCTCGTAGCACTACCCACGTAGAAGATAACGTCGCCGCCGCGCCACCCGTTGGGCACGTCCACCCAACGACGGTAGGAACCCGTGTAGTTGTTCTTTTCTGACACATAGGGCGGCTCGCTGTCGAACTGTGTAGCCCAGGCATAGCCTATATTCTTATAAGTAGCATCGCCAAAGCCGTTGAGTTCGAAGAGGCCGGGAACAGGAAAAGCCGTCCACGACGCGTCTTCTTGGTAGTCGGTGCGGAAGAAATCGGCCGGCGCGCTGTTGTGGTCGTTGTCAAAGCGAAACCGCCATTCTCCCTCCATACTTAGATAGTGTTGCGAGAGAGACTTATTGCCCGTCGCAGCCAATTCCGCAGTCTCAAACGGAAACAAAGGGGTATGCGCCGTCAGCGTGTTTACGCGATTTACAGCGGGGTTTAGCCAATTGGCCAGCACGTCCGTTTGTGCGTTTTGTGCCAACGATGTCTGACAAACAACGGAGATTGTCAGAAGGCAGAATAGAGAGAAATGCTTCATAGTATATATAAATATGGTGTTAGTGTTGACTGCAAGCAAAAGTAGCAAATAATACAACGTGCCACGGCAAACACGGCTTTCTTTTTGTATCTCTTACGCTTTTCAACACCGCAAAGAACTACCGCGTTCTCAACTCTTATTTGTTACCTGCATTACACAAACACAATGATACTTTCACAAAATATATCCCTGCTTCCATAAAAACACTTTGAAAAAACTTTGTGAACTTTTTATGAAAACGTTACTTTTGCCGCGGTAATAAAATAAGCGATGCCACGCTTAGAACAAACGCGCGTATTATACTTCCAAACAAATACCTAACAAACATCTCTTTTTTCATCGTATGAAAAACTTTACTTCTTTGCGGCTGCTCTTCTGCTCGATGCTACTCGCATTCACGGCAGGAACGGCATTAGCCGATGATGTGTCTGACGAACTCACCAGCGGCTCTGATTGTTTTGGTGTGACGAGTACTACTTACACCACGGCTACTTACACTGGTGCATCGGGTGCTGTATATTCCGCTCAGATGGCAGGACAGAACTCCTCTATCCAGTTACGTTCAAATAACAGTAACTCGGGCATTGTAACCACCACCTCGGGCGGTAAGCGCGTAAAGTCTATCTCCATTGAGTGGGAGGGTCACACCGCTTCTGCTCGCGTTTTAGACGTGTATGGCTCAAACACCGCTTACACAGCCCCCTCTCAATTGTACAGCAGCAGTACACAAGGTACGAAAATCGGTAGTTTCAAATGTTCAGATGGAAACACGACACTGACCATTAGTGGCGACTATGCTTATATAGGTGTTCGTTCTAATAGTGGTGCTTTGTATGTGAGCAAACTCACTATTGTATGGGAACAAGAAGATGCCAGCGACACGCGCACGGCTACTACGGTAGCTTTCGGCGAATCAGCCTATACCACCACGTTTGGCACCTCCGTCACTGTCTCAGCCACGGTGAGCGATGACGAAAGTAATCCCATAAGCGGTGCTGTAGTGAAATACTCCTCATCCGACGAAAGCGTGGCAACGGTAGGTGAGAACGATGGTGTTGTCATCACACAGGGCACGGGTACTGCTAACATCATCGCCACATACGAAGGCAATGAGGAATACAAAGGTAGTGAAGCAACGGTACCACTCACCGTAACCTATGTTTACGAGCACGCAGGCACCGTGGACGACCCCTTCACCGTGACAGAGGCCATAGAGAAGGCTAAAGAGATTGGCACCACCGCCAATGGTCCCTACTACACCAAAGGTGTCATCACTGGCACGCCAAGCGTTGATCTCTCTTACTACAACGCCAACTATGATATTGCTCAAGTTGACGACGCTACCAAGACAATAACTATCTATCGTGGCAAATACCTCAACAATACCAATTTCAGTGCCACCGACGAAATCCAAGACGGCGACACCGTTGTTATCACTGGTAATCTGGTGAATTATAGCGGCACAACACCTGAATATGCACAGGGCAACTACATCGTTTCTCTCTCTCGCCCCGGCACAGTGGTATTGACACCGCCTACGTTTAGCGTTGAAAGTGGCACCTATGAAGAGCCTCAGAGCGTAACGCTCTCTGCTGACGAGGGGCTTTATATTCTCTACACCACCGACGGCACCGACCCGTCGTGGGCTGACAGCAATGGCGAGATTTATACCGACCCCATTAGCGTAACTACTGGCGTGACAATTAAAGCCATCGCTGTAAACGACGACGAGGTGGAGAGTAGCGTATCCTCCAAGACATACGTGATAAAGCCCGCCGCTCCCACACTCACCGAAGGAGGCTCCTACGCCGGCAGTGTTGATGTGGAGATGACTGCCTCAGCCACTATACTCTACACCACCGACGGCACTGTACCCTCTCTTGAGAATGAGGCCTCTGAAATCTACGATGGTACAGCCGTTACCCTCACCACCACCACCACTGTGAAAGCCGTGGCCGTGGATGACTATGACAATGTCAGCGATGTGGTTTCACAAACATACACCATTACCGATGCAAATACCGTAATTGCCACTTATACCTTTACCGATACGAATTGGACCAGCGAACAAGGCTATCCCAGTAGAACGGTTGTTTCTTCTTGGGCTGTAGACAATGTCGTTATTGGCGGCGATAAAGGAACGGGTAGCAATGGCCCCACATATTATACAACTAATGGTGGCAACCTGCGTACCTATAACAACAGCCGCTTTGTAGTAGCCTCAACCGATGGTACGCCTATCACGTCTATTACTATGGTATGCTCTAACACAACTTACGCCAAAGTCACTCTTCCCGAAGGCCAGCCTGGAGAGTTAAGCCTTGATGGCTCCACTTACACATGGGTGCCCTCTGCATCGGAGAAAGTTGTGAGCGTTACATTCAGCGGCAGCGGCACGTCGTATATCTCTTCCATTACTGTAATCACTAATAACAGTGAAACCATTGGCGGCAGCGTTAGCATCAGCGATGCAGGCTATGGCACCTACTACACCGAGCAACCCTTTGAAGTTCCCGCCGGTATGACAGCAGGCATTATAACTACTGCAGGCGAGGTTGATGCTGACGGCATCTCCATACTGACGCTTGAGTGGAAATACGAGGCAGATAGCATCGTTCCCGCCGCCACCCCGCTCATTATTAAGGGTGCTGCAGGCGAATACACCTATATCTGCAAAGGCACCACCGCCGCTACCCCCGAAACCAACCTGCTGAAGGGCAGTGCCGTAGCCACCACTACTACGGGCGATGCCGGCGACAAGTTCTTTATGCTCTCCTACGGTAAGGACGACAAAGCCGACGTGCTGGGCTTCTTCTATGGTGCTGCTGACGGTGCTGCCTTTGAGAGTGCCGCCGGTAAGTGCTGGCTCGCTGTGCCTTCCACAACGGGTGTGAGTGGCTTTGTGTTCTTCTTCGACGACATAACCACCGCGCTGCAGAACGTCGCCACCGAGGCCACTAATGGTCAGGCTATCTACGACCTCCAAGGTCGCCGCGTAAGCCAAGCCACAAAGGGTATCTACATCATCGGTGGAAAGAAAGTGATGGTGAAGTAACATCGTATTGTTTAATGTGATAAATATCTCTCAAACCATGAAGCAATATAAGAAACCCGCAATCGTAACCACCGAGATGCTCGGCCAGCAGATTGCTATTGCTGCGACCTCTCCCGGTAGTTCCTACAGCGAAGAAGGCAGCGGTGTCCAACTCACCCGCCAACAACTTTGGCTTGACGAGGAACAGCAGTAGGCCATTCCGTAAGCCATAATTAAAACCCGGCAGCCCTGACGCAAACCTATGTTTCAGGGCTGCCACTTTTTATAGGTGGGTTCTATTAATTCGCTTTGCCATAAAGACGACAAAGGGTTAAAGCCCCGTCTATGTCAAACTTAACCGTGGAAATTAATTGAACCCACCTATGTTTTCGTTTTCTCCTGAAAGCATAATCCCCGCGCCGCACACCAAAAATGCGCGAAATAGCCTCCTCAGCGTATTGTGATAGGGCAGAAAAAAGTACTTTTGTGCGCTAAAAACCTTGAACGACTTATCTCCTTTTTTTTTAACGCACAATGAAGAACGTTGACACTATCTGTGTACAAGGCGGCTGGAGACCCACTAAGGGCGAGCCGCGTGTGCTGCCCATCTATCAGAGCACTACATTTAAGTACGACACGAGCGAACAAATGGCACGCCTCTTCGACCTCGAAGACAGCGGCTATTTTTATACACGTCTGCAAAACCCTACCAACGATGCCGTGGCGGCAAAAATCGCCGAGTTAGAAGGCGGTGTGGGCTGTGTACTCACCAGTAGCGGACAGGCCGCCTCTTTTTTTGCCATACTCAACATCTGTCAGGCAGGCGACCACATCGTTTCTTCAAGCACCATTTACGGCGGAACGTTCAACCTCTTTGGCACTACGCTGGCCAAGATGGGCATCGCCTGCACGTTTGTCAGCCCCGATGCCACCGATGAACAAATCGACGCTGCCTTCCGCCCCGAGACAAAGTGTCTCTTCGGCGAAACGATTTCCAACCCCGGCGGTCAGGTACTCGATATAGAACGCTTCGCACGCATAGCACATCAGCACGGCGTGCCGCTCGTGGTGGACAACACCTTTGCCACACCCGTGAATTGCCGACCGTTCGAGTGGGGAGCCGACATCGTCACTCACAGCACCACAAAGTATATGGACGGACACGCCACACAGGTGGGCGGTGCTGTGGTGGACAGCGGGAACTTTCCGTGGGACGCTTACGCCGATAAGTTCCCCGGCCTCACCACCCCCGATGAAAGTTACCACGGACTGACATATACCAAGAAGTTCGGTAAGATGGCGTATATCACCAAACTCACCGCCCAACTTATGCGCGACATCGGGGCTATACCCTCGCCAATGAATTGCTTCCTGCTTAATCTGGGGCTTGAGACGCTTCACCTGCGTATGGCACGCCATTGCGAGAATGCACAGCGGGTGGCAGAGTGGCTTGAGAAAAATCCGAAAGTGGCCTGGGTGAACTTTGCCGGCTTGCCCTCCGATAAGAATTACCCTCTGGCACAGAAGTACCTGCCCAAGGGAGGATGCGGCGTGATAGCCTTCGGGCTGAAAGGTGCACGTGAGGATGCCATACGCTTTATGGACGCGCTGGAGTTTATCTGTATCGTCACACACGTGGCCGATGCCCGCACCTGTGTGCTCCACCCCGCCAGCCACACCCATCGCCAACTCTCCGACGAACAACTTCTTGAGGCCGGCGTGCGACCCGACCTCATCCGTCTGAGCATCGGCATAGAGAGTGCCGATGATATCATTGCCGACCTGCAGCAAGCTATGGAGCGTGCGTAGAGACCACATACTACCCATACTACAATGAAACGACTACTATTGCTTATGACCCTTTGCACAACGGCCTTTGCTGCCACTGCACAGACGACACCCGACTTTAACTATACCGACGAAACGTTTGCCGACATACAAATGCTGCGCTACCAAGTGGCAGGCTTCGACAAACTCACCGTGCGCCAGAAAACATATATCTACTACCTCAGCGAGGCCGCCCTGCACGGACGCGACATCCTGTTCGACCAAAACGGACGCTATAACCTGCGTCTGCGACGTGCGTTCGAGGCCATCTATACAGCCTACAAGGGCGACCGCAACAGCCGCGACTTTCAGGCCTTTGCCGAGTATCTGAAGCGTTTCTGGTTCTCCAGCGGCCTGCACCACCATTACGGCTCAGAGAAGTTTGAGCCGCAATTCACCCCTACATGGTTCGCCACGGCGTTGCAGAGCGTGTGGGACGAAAAAGGACTCAGCCGACTCGTCGCACCCGACAAACAAAACAGCAACGGTGCATGCCGAGCCTTTCTTGAAGATGTACTCCCTATATTGTTTGACAACAAGGTGATGCCTATGCGTGTGAACCAGCGCGACGGCGACGACCTACTACTTACCAGTGCAGAGAACTACTATGCCCCCGACATCACACAGGCCGAGGCCGAAGAGTTCTACACACAGCGCAAAGCACCCGCCGACCCACACCCCGTGATGACAGGCCTCAACAGCCGCCTCGTGCGTGGATGCGACGGGCTGCGCGAAGAGGTGTGGCGCGAACACGGACTCTACGGACAAGCCATCAGCCGTATCATAGAAAACTTGCTGAAGGCGCGCCCCTTTGCCGATAACATACAGCAACAGGCCGTTATCGACAAACTCATAGAATACTACCGCACGGGCGACCTCCGCATTTTTGACGAATACAGCATCCTCTGGCTTCAAGAGACCGACGGCTTGATAGACTTTGTCAACGGATTTACCGAAACTTACGGCGACCCGCTCGGGCTGAAAGCCTCGTGGGAGAGTATCGTCAACTTCAAAGACCTCGAAGCCACGCGCCGCACCGAGACACTATCTGCCAATGCACAGTGGTTTGAAGACCATAGCCCCGTTGACCAGCGTTTTAAGAAACCCCAGGTGCGCGGCGTGAGTGCCAAAGTGATAACTGCTGCAATCCTCGCCGGCGACCTCTATCCCAGCACAGCCATAGGCATTAACCTGCCCAATAGCGACTGGGTGCGCCGAGAGTATGGCTCGAAGAGCGTTACCATAGCCAACCTCACCAGTGCCTATAGCCACGCCTCACGAGGCAGCGGGTTCGACACCGAGTTTGTCATAGACGAACCTACACGTACGCTAATAAACCAATATGGCGATGTCACCGATGACCTACACACCGACCTCCACGAGTGTCTCGGACACGGCAGCGGACAACTCCTACCCGACACCGACCCCGACACTCTCGGTGTCTATGGAAGCACCATAGAGGAGGGACGTGCCGACCTCTTCGGACTGTACTATATGGCCGACGATAAAATGGTGGAACTCGGACTCGTACCCAACGCCGAAGCCTATAAAGCACACTATTATACTTATATGATGAACGGCTTGATGACACAACTCGTGCGCATCAAACCCGGCAACAACATTGAAGAGGCACATATGCGCAACCGCTCGTTTATCGCTCACTGGGTACTGGAGCAAGGACGAGCCGACCGCGTAGTAGAACTCGTGGAGCGCAACGGAAAGACATTCGTGCGTATCAACGACTATAAAGCCTTGCGAACACTCTTCGGACGCTTGCTCGCCGAGGTGCAACGCATCAAGAGCGAAGGCGACTTCGTCGCGGCGCGTGCCCTGGTAGAAAACTACGGCGTAAAGGTTGATGCCTCACTCCACAACCAGATGTTAGAACGCTACGCACGCCTCAACCTCGCTCCATATAAAGGCTTTATCAACCCAGTGTATATCCCAGAATACAACAACGAAGGACAAATCGCCGATGTGCGAATCTCCTACAACGAGCCATACGACGAGCAAATGCTACGTTATAGCCGCGACTACAACGACCTGCCCGACGTGAACGAGTAAACAACGGTTTTCCGCGTAGCACACCTCTACATCTTCTCCTCCACCGACATAGTTTATGCTCTCTACCATAAAACACGACCTACACGCCTTGATGAACGGCGTGCTTGCCAACCAACTACGCGAGCGTGGCATGCGCTACCGTATTATATATGGAGTAGAGTTGCCACGCTTAGCGTTGTATGCCGAGGAATTGAAGAAAGAAGTAGTAGAGCCACAAGCGCGCTACGATCTGGCGCAAAGCCTCTGGAAAACCGAGACGCGCGAATGTCGGCTGCTCACCCCTATGCTTGCACCGCCCGAACGCTTGTTGCCCGAGGTGGCTGACATCTGGTTGGAACAAGCCCATACACAAGAGGAGGTGTCGTGCCTGGTGCGCTACCTCTTCTGCCGAACACCTTTTGCCTCCGATAAAGCCTTTCAATGGATGGCCGACGAGCGCGAGATGCTACAACTCGGTGGTTTCCTCCTCGTAGCACAACTTATGCGCCGCGGCGGAACGCTCGCACCACGCGACGAGGCAGAACTCCTCGACCAAGCCGAGGCCGCACTGCAAGCCACTAACACGCTATGCCGCAAAGCAGCATACAACGCCTTGCTCTGCCTCGCTGAGAAAGGACTGCGACAAGAACGATTGGTAGAAACGCTCTTGAAAAGACACGGATTATAACCGACAATACAGCAAAAACAATTAACAAACAATACAATGAACAACACTCCACTTCAAACTACCCTGCGCGACAACGCTGCTATGCGTTGGACGGCACTCTTGCTGTTGGCACTCGCTATGTTTTGTGCCTACATCTTTATGGACATTCTCTCGCCCATAAAAGACCTTATGCTCTCCGAGCGCGGATGGGACAGCACAGCCTTTGGCACTATGCAAGGCTCGGAAACATTCCTCAACGTCTTTGTCTTCTTCCTTATCTTCGCCGGCATCATACTCGACAAAATGGGGGTGCGCTTCACCGCCCTGTTGAGCGGAGCAGTGATGCTTGTCGGTGCACTTATCAAGTGGTACGCCGTCGACGACATATTCGTGGGCAGCAGCCTCGAGCAGTGGTTCACCGAAAATCTTAACTATATCCCTGTGTTTGACGAGCTCGGTGTGTCGCCTTTCTATAACGGTATGCCGGCCTCGGCTAAGGTCGCAGCCATAGGTTTTATGATATTCGGCTGTGGGTGTGAAATGGCCGGTATCACCGTGTCGCGAGGCATCGTCAAGTGGTTCAAAGGACGCGAAACGGCACTGGCCATGGGGAGCGAGATGGCACTGGCACGACTCGGCGTGGCTACCTGTATGATCTTCTCTCCGTTCTTTGCCAAACTCGGCGGTAACATCAGCGTGAGCCGCTCCGTCGCCTTCGGCGTGGTGCTGCTGATGATTGCTCTGATAATGCTCGTCGTATATTTCTTTATGGACAAAAAACTCGATGCACAAACAGGTGAGGCAGAAGAGAAAGACGACCCCTTCCGTATCAAAGACCTCCGACAAATACTTACAAGCAGTGGCTTCTGGCTCGTCGCTTTGCTCTGTGTACTCTACTACAGTGCAATCTTCCCGTTCCAGAAGTATGCTGTAAATATGTTGCAGTGTAACCTCACGTTCAGCGCACCCGAGGAAGGTAGTTTCTGGGCTGGCACAAGTGTCACTATAATCCAGTATTGCATTATGCTCGTTGTGGCCGCCTCTGCCTTTGCCAGCAACTTTATGAAGAAAAACAGTATGAAGTACGGCCTGCTCTGCGTAGCAGTTGTGTCGCTTGTGGTGTTCTGCTATATGGGCTATATGCGGCAGAGTGCCGAGACGATATTTGCCGTATTCCCCTTGCTCGCCGTAGGTATAACACCTATTTTAGGCTCTTATGTGGACCACAAAGGAAAGGCTGCCACGATGCTCGTACTCGGCTCTCTCTTGCTCATCGCTTGCCACCTCACGTTCGCGTTCGTATTGCCTATGTTCAAAGGCTCTGCCGTGGGAGGTGTGACAATAGCCTACGTCACCATCTTGGTACTCGGTGCTTCGTTCAGCCTCGTGCCAGCAAGCCTCTGGCCCAGCGTGCCGAAACTTGTTGATGACAAAATCATCGGCTCCGCCTACGCACTTATCTTTTGGATACAAAATATCGGCCTGTGGCTCTTCCCCCTGCTTATTGGCAAAGTGCTTGACAATACCAACCCCGGGGTCACCGATGCTACACAGTACGACTACACCTGGCCGCTCGTTATGCTCGCCTCACTCGGCGTGGCAGCCCTCCTGCTCGGACTTGTCCTCAAAGTAGTAGATAAGAAGAAAGGTCTCGGACTTGAAGAGCCTAATATCAAATAGTCCAAAATCCGGAAACCGTAAAACAGCCCCGTAAGGGCAGCGAGCCGCGTGCCGGAGTGCACGCGGCTCGCGTGCTAATAGATGCAAGCAAGCTACCTGCCGGAGCGTACGCGGCTCGCGTGCAATGCCCGTAAGGGCATAAAAAATTATCGGACAGATTTTAAGCATCGTCCGACGGGTTCAAAACATAGTCCTTTTGATTTTAAAATCAAAGCCTTTGATTTTAAAATCAATCGGCTTGATTTTAAAATCAATCGGACTAAGTTTAAACACGCTCGGACTTTGTTATCAGCACGCTTGGAATGAGCGTAAACACGGTCGGACTTTGTTTTTTATTTATGTTTCAGAAGTAGTGTAAAAACCCACTAAGAGCGACGCGCATTCAGCCCTGACCAACGCCCTAAGGAAGACAGCAAACACTACATTGCGCCTTGAAAGGGCAGAAGCATTGCTCATTCAACCTAAATTCAAATACCCGATCAGCCCTCCTATGATGTCCATATATCAGCCGTCAACGTCTATATAGGCTTGCAATCACCGATTTCCCTCCCCGTTAGCCACGAGAGTTGACGAACAACACCAGAAAACAAAGCCTGAGATAGCTTAATGTTTAATCAAATTAGTGCCACTTCTGCAGCATAACTCACATACATAAAAAGGAAAAATCAACTCCTAACGAAAAAAAAAGAAAAGATTTCTTTGCCAGTATAAATTTCTACCTTACTTTTGCACGTGAAATCAGGAAAGGTGCGTTAGTTCAGCCTGGTTAGAATGCATGCCTGTCACGCATGAGGTCACGGGTTCGAGCCCCGTACGCACCGCAGAGAGTAAATACGGAAGCTTAAAGTTTCCGTATTTCTTTTTCTCTCAAAACGAGAAAGTTACACGCTAAGTTACACAGTTCCAGGATATTAAAGTGGCTCAGCGGATTTCCCCAGTTGATAAAGCCTGAGCCAATTAAGAATAAAGTGTAGCCAGCCTGTACATAAAGAACTTGATGTCTCCCACTCCTCT
>CALFJG010000067.1 GCA_937877625.1 uncultured Prevotellaceae bacterium | reverse complement strand
GATACAACTTTATTCTTGATTAGCTCAGGCTTTATCAACTGGGGAAATCCGCTGAACCCAAATCAACTACTAACCCTCAAAAACTTTACATTATGAAACAGCGATTACTTCTTACAATCACTGCCGCCCTCCTCGCCCTCGCTTCGTGGGCTTCCGTAGAGATTGACGGCATCTATTATGAACTGGACAGCAGCACTATGACCGCCAGCGTGACGAAAGGTTCATACAGCGGCAGTATCACCATTCCTTCGTCTGTCAACTACGATGGTGCGACATACTCCGTGACAAGCATCGGAGACTATGCGTTCAAATACTGCGTCGACCTGGGGATCACCATCCCTAACTCCGTGACAAGCATAGGAAACGGTGCGTTCAGCTGGTGTACTGGACTGACGAGCATCACCATCCCTAACTCCGTGACAACCATAGGAAACAGTGCGTTCAGCTGGTGCACTAGTCTGACGAGCGTCTCCCTCAGCAACACCCTGACAAGCATCGGAAGCAGTGCGTTCTACCAATGCTCTGGACTGACGAGCATCACCATCCCTAACTCCGTGACAAGCATCGGAGACGGGGCATTCGAATACTGCTCTGGACTGACAAGCATCACTATCCCTAACTCCGTGACAAGCATTGGAAACTATGCGTTCAGCAGCTGCACTGGGCTGACGAGCATAAAGGTAGATGCAGGCAATACGATCTATGATTCAAGAGGAGACTGCAACGCCATAATAGAAACCGAAAGCAATACGTTGGTTGCAGGATGCAAAAATACCACCATTCCCAACTCCGTGACAACCATAGGAAACAGTGCGTTCCACTGCTGCCCCGGACTGACGAGTATCACCATACCCAACTCCGTGACAAGCATCGGATGGAGTGCGTTCAGCGGCTGCAGCGGACTGACAAGCATCACTATCCCCAACTCTGTGACAAGCATCGGAGACTTTGCGTTCTATGACTGCTACAGACTGACAAGCGTCACCATTCCCAACTCCGTGACAAGCATCGGAAACTATGCGTTCTGGGCCTGCCGCGGACTGACGAACATCACCATTCCCAACTCCGTGACAAGCATTGGACGCAGTGCGTTTGAAGACTGTACAGGACTAACAAGCATTAATATTCCCAACTCCGTGACAAGCATTGAAAAGTATGCGTTCATATACTGTAGCGGACTGACGAGTATCAACATCCCCAATTCCGTGACAAGCATTAAAAGTTATGCGTTCTATGCTTGCAGCGGACTGACGAGTATCAACATCCCCAATTCCGTGACAAGCATCGGAGACGGGGCATTCGAATACTGCTCTGGACTGACAAGCATCACTATCGGCAACTCCGTGACAGGCATCGGATGGGAAGCGTTCAGGGGCTGCACTGGACTGACGAGCATCACCATTCCCAACTCTGTGAAATACATCGAATGGAGTGCGTTCCAAGGCTGCACTGGACTGACGAGTATTACCATTCCCAACTCCGTGACAAGAATCGGAAGCGATGCGTTCAACGGTTGCAGCGGACTGACGAGCATCACTATCCCTAACTCCGTGACAAGCATCGGAAACCAGGCGTTCTGGAGCTGCAGCGCACTGACCGATGTATATGCTTTGCAAACGAATGCCGCTGATTATAATGCCAGTTCATCAGCCTTTGAGAATAACGAAGTTATCGCCGCCGCTACCCTCCACGTACCTACAGGCAGCAAGGAAAGTTATGCCAGTCTTGAGCCTTGGAGCTACTTCGGCAATATCGTGGAGGAAGACCTTACGCCGGTCAGTCAAGTCCTCCTCGACAACCAAGACAATACTATTGTTGGCTACTACAACCTACAAGGCCAGCGCATCGCTAAGCCACAAAGCGGCATCGTCATCGTCCGCTATAGCGACGGCACAAGCCGCAAAATGCTGGTGAAGTAAGCGGAAGACACTATCTTTATTAATATATATGGTGTTATTGTCGCCCGCTAAAACGTGCCAACGCCTCAAATCTCTGTCCGCAATGCCGATAAACAGGCGTTGCGGATTCTTTTTTCAAGAAGTAAGACCCTCGCTGTCGTGAAGCCAAGGAACGCAGGCGGCTCGCCTGCAATGCCCGTATGGGCAAAAGCTACGCCTGTAAGGTTATGTTTTTATGCCCTTACGGGCATTGCACGCGAGCCGCGTGCGCTCCGGCACGCGGTTATAGCCATCAGCCCTAACAAGGCTTTTACACTGCTTACGAAGACAAACTGTTAGCGGACAAATTCGAATCTATAGAACACCCCTAAAAAGAACGTCGCCAAACAAGGAGAAGAACCCACCAATTTACAAGGTAAGAAAGAAAAAAAAAGACACAAGAAAACAGAAAAAAAGGAGAGAACGATTGGCTTATTGCATTTTTCTATACTTTTGCCGTATCAAAACACGGATTATCACCCTTTCCCAAAACTCTTTTGCCTTATGAACATTGAGAGCCTAAGCGTAAAGCTGCGCAAGATGAAATTCTTTGCTTACCACGGAGCCTACCCCGAGGAACGTCAAAAAGGAGGCACCTACACCGTTTCCTTAGAATTGAAGCTCAACGATTTCAAAGCCGCCGAAACCGACGTGCTAACCGACACGGTGGACTATGCTGATGTCTATCAAGTGGTGAAACAAGTGATGATTGTGCCGTCGAACATCATAGAACACGTGGCTCAGCGCATTGCCACGGCGATATTAGATGAATTTGCCATTGTACGTAGCGTCACGGTGAAACTCACAAAAGACAACCCGCCTATCATTGGTGCCAACTTCAAAGGCAGTGCTGTAGAACTTTGTGCCAGCCGTTAGCATATAGGTGTGTGCTATTCATTATCTATTTCAAGTTTCGGACGTAGTGTAAAAGCCCTAAAAGGGCTAAAGCGGGAAACAAGGCTGTTACCATTACAGCATGCAACATCGTAGCGTACTGGCTGACCCAGCGTATTGCCTTGGGCTGATGGCTCACCGCCCCTACAGGGCAAGCAGGCGAGCCGCCTGCGCTCTCTTTAGTCTACGCGTTGTTTGCGATACTTACGGCACTAATAATTTTTGCAAACTTCCGAAACGTGAGAAAACTAATTTTATAGCACCCACCTATATTTTTTTATGAAAAGCGCGTTGATTTTTCAAGAAACGAATACCTTTGCACAATGAAAGCCGCCAACCATCCCTTTGCGGCAATACGAACACAACATACACAAACATTTTTAATTACTCACAAACACTATGGCTTACGTAATTAGCAGCGACTGTGTGGCCTGCGGCACTTGTCAAGGCGAATGCCCCACGGGTGCTATCAGCGAGGGCGATATCTATGTGATTGACCCCGATGTATGCATTGACTGTGGCACTTGTGCCGATGCCTGCCCCACGGGGGCTATCAACCCAGGCGAATAAGCACAGTACACTATTTTTCGCTATCGGAGCGCGAGGCCTCTCTTCTTGGCCTCGCGCTCCGTTTTTTGGTGGATGCGGCGAGGGAAAGGCATTATCGCCCGCGATTGCGCTCGCCTTGCACCACTCTGCTACGCGAAGATAGGCGGCGGCTCGGCAAAGAAAGCAAAAACTGCGGGTTTTGCTTTACTTTGCGCTCGCCTTGCACTATCTTTGCACCCACAAAAGGAAAAACGTTATAAAAAGATATGGCAGAAGACGTATTTAAGAAGATTGTGTCGCACTGCAAGGAGTACGGCTTTGTATTCCCCTCAAGCGACATTTACGACGGTCTGGGTGCCGTGTACGACTACGGACAAAACGGCGTAGAACTCAAAAACAACATCAAGCAATACTGGTGGCAGTCAATGGTGTTGCTCCACGACAACATCGTAGGCCTTGACAGCGCGGTGTTTATGCACCCCACCATCTGGAAAGCCAGCGGACACGTGGATGCTTTCAACGACCCCTTGATAGACAACCGCGACTCAAAAAAGCGCTATCGTGCCGACGTGCTTATAGAAGACCAACTGGCAAAGTACGACGAGAAGATACAGAAAGAGGTGGCCAAAGCCCGTAAGCGTTTCGGTGCGAGTTTCGACGAGGCGATGTTCGTACAAACCAACCCGCGCGTGCTTGAGAATGCCAAGAAGCGCGATGCCTTGCACACCCGTTTCAAAACAGCCCTCGATGCCAACGACTTGGCCGAGATACGTCAGATAATCCTTGACGAAGGCATCGTGTGTCCCATCAGCGGCACACGCAACTGGACCGACGTGCGCCAGTTCAACCTAATGTTCAAAACAGAGGTAGGCTCCACCGCCGACGGTGCTTCCACCATCTACCTCCGTCCCGAAACAGCGCAGGGTATCTTTGTGAACTATCTTAACGTGCAGAAGACAGGCCGCATGAAAGTGCCTTTCGGTATCGCACAAATCGGCAAGGCGTTTCGCAACGAGATCGTAGCGCGGCAGTTTATCTTCCGTATGCGCGAGTTTGAACAGATGGAGATGCAATACTTTGTGCGCCCTGGCTCAGAATTGGAATGGTTTACGAAGTGGAAAGAGCAACGTATGGCTTGGCATCAAGCCCTGGGGTTCGGCAGCGAGAACTATCGTTTCCACGACCACGACAAGTTGGCACACTATGCCAACGCAGCCACCGACATAGAGTTCCGTATGCCTTTTGGCTTCAAAGAGGTGGAGGGCATCCACTCACGCACCGACTTCGACCTCTCGCAGCACGAGAAGTTCAGCGGCAAGAGCATTAAATACTTCGACCCCGAGACCAACGAGAGCTACACGCCCTATGTCATAGAGACCTCCATCGGCGTGGATCGTATGTTCCTCAGCGTGATGTGCCACGCCTATACCGAGGAAACGCTTGAAGGCGGCGACACACGCACCGTGCTTCGCTTGCCTGCCGCCCTCGCTCCCACGAAATTGGCCATTCTGCCACTCGTGCGCAAAGACGGGCTGCCCGAAAAGGCACGTGAGATACAGCAGCAGTTGAAGTTTCATTTCAACTGTAAGTACGAGGAGAAAGACACCATCGGCAAGCGCTACCGCCGCCAGGATGCCATCGGCACACCGTATTGCATCACCGTCGATCACGACACCCTGGCCGACAACACCGTCACCCTGCGCGACCGCGACACGATGGAGCAGCAACGCGTACCCGTAGAGCAACTACAGAGCCTGCTTGAAGATAAAGTAAGCATCACCGCCCTGCTAAAAAAACTCGCTTGATAATCTACCCCTCCCACCCGATGAACAAAACATTCCTCCTGCTCCTAAGTGTGCTTGCCACGCTCTTCGCCGCTTGTAGCGAAGAGAACGACGATGCCACCACCAACGAATATAACAACTGGAAGGCACGCAACGAGGCGTGGTTTGACGAGCAGCTTGCCACAGCACGCCAAGCCGTGGCGCAAGCCCAAGCCGACTACGGCGACGACTGGCAGGCACACTCCGACTGGCTAATTCTGCGCAACTACACGCTCGCCCCCTCCGCCCAAGCGACACACTCCGACAGCATACCCGTACAAGTGGTGCAACACGGCACTGGCAGCGGCACACCGCTCTATACCGACACCGCCAGCGTGTGCTACCTCGGACGACTTATGCCCACCGACCTCCACCCACTCGGCTACCCGTTTAGCTTCACGGGCACCTATCCCAGCGACGAACAGGTGTTTGGTGAGGCATCGCGCGCCCCGGTGAAATCGCTCGTGAGTAGCAACATCGTAGGGTTCTCCACAGCCTTGCAACAGATGCACATCGGCGACAGATGGCGCGTTTTTATGCACCCCGACGTGGCATACGGAGCGAACGCCACAACGATTATCCCGGCCTACTCCGTACTTGACTTTACCATAGAACTCCGCGCCTACTTCAAACCGCAGTAAGATTATGCCCTCGCAGGGCATTGCAGGCGAGCCGCGTGCACTCCGGCATTGCGGCTCGCCTGCATTGCCTGTAAGGGCAAAAGCTCCGCCTGCAGGGTTATGTTTTTTATGCACGCGAGTCGCGTGCGCTCCGGCATTGCGGACTTTGATTTTATGCAAACAAACTAAGCGTATTCGCTATGTGGAAGAGATGTATGACCGTTCGCTCACCGGGTCATCAACTGCTGTAGGAAGGCGTTGAGGTCTTGGTCAAGGCCTTTCATCAGTTCAGCGTCGAGTACGATATGGTCGGTATCCACAAGATAGAGGTCGGCCACGGTTTCTCCGTCTTCGTCTTGAAGCACAAAAGAGAACGGCTTAAGTATGCCCATCTGCGCCACCTGCTTTTGCATCGCTGCTATCTCGGCTTGAAGGAGCGGCGCGGCCCGGTCGTAGAAATTCTCTTGTGTGTTTCCTATCCAGTCTTCCACCACACAACGTGTCACCTCGTGGTCGTCGTCGTCGAACACCAACACCTCGCCGCCCTCGGGCTTCAGGCGGATGTATAAGTCGGTAACGGGGAGCACCTCTACCTGGGCGGGGAACTTCTCCACCACTTTGGCTAATACACGGCGCAGGGCAGATTGCACAGATGTTTGTTGGGATTGCTGAGCCATACGTGTTTCGCTTTATCGGCTTCAAAAGTACTACAAACTGCCAAAACCAAGAAACTTTTCCAAAAGAAAAGACACCCAGCAGACGTTTTTGCCTCCAAGGTGTCTATTGTTTCTCAACGTTAACTGCGGAATTTATTGTTGTTATTGCCCGCACTGCTTCAGGTAGTCTTGCACAAAGGGGTGGTTGAGGAAGGCGGGCGGGGCCTTGCGCACGATGTCCTTTACTTGGTCGGTCATACACGGCTCGGGCTGGCGCGAGGTGACGAGCATAAACACATTTGGACCGAGCACGTTATTGTAGTTATCCTGAATAAAACGCGTCTCGAGGTGCTCCATCTGCCGGAGTATCTTGTCCTGACGGTCGCCGAGGCGCGCACGCACCTGAGCAAGCGAGTAGCCCTCAAGGAGCATTTCCATACTCTCTTGCTGAATGGTGTATAGGCGTTCCTCTAAGCGGTCGCGCTCAAAGAAGAAACGCGACAAGCGGTCGTTGAGCGGCGTGCCACTGGCGCGTTGCATCACGCTGCCCACTTGAAGCGACAGATTGCCTTGCTCCAACACCATCGGCATCACCTCCTCGCCACCGACGAAGAGGTATGCAAACACCGTGCTGTCCACGTCGCCATAGAAATAGAACTCGCCGTGGTTGATCTGCGCGGAATCGAACGTGGTGCGCCCGGTAGCACCAGGCATACGGATATAAGCCGTCTTGCCGTCGAAGCGCGAGATGGATGTAGTACCCTGTACGTTGTAGTTCTCAGCGCACGAGGCAAGAAACAATGTGGAAACAAAGACTATGGGGAAAAACTTCATTGTTCAAGCCACCCACAACCCGCTTTTGATATGCGGCGTTTTGTGAGGCAGCGCAAAAATACGCCGACGCAAGGTAACAAAACAAGAAAAACGCCGACGTTAACGTACGAAATAAATATTTTTTAGCCTTTGCGAGCCAAACGATTGCCGTTATTAAACATTTTTTCACAAATCCGCACGCCTCCTAACAAAAACAGAAAAGGAGGACGGTGGGTGTCAATGCTTTTCTTCGCGCTTCAACTCGTAAGGAATGCGAAACGCTGTATAAACCTCGAATACCGCAGCCACGGCAAGTGCCAGCTTCCACTCATCACCACGTAGCGGACCTATACGAAACGTCTTTCCACACAGCAGCAACGCGGCGATAACCAAAAAAACGCCGCCAGCTATCTGCTGCCGCCGCAAGTGGCGCAGCGTCACACCGCGACCCTCGTAACGCATAAGGCATTGCATAGATGCAAACAGCACGGCACCCAGGGCAAAAGCCACCGCAGACCACGCTGCTCCCTGAGAAAGAAAAAGAGGAAGCACCAAGGCTACCAACATCAGCACTCCGCCGAGGCGAAAAAGCGCGTTCTGCCAAGTCGTTAGCGTTCGCATAGTATTAAAAATCTATATAATGGCATTTTATAAAAGAACCGAGAGGACATCCTCCTACTCCGCATCGTCCACCTTCAGAGAGTCGTTCGTCTCCACCACATATACGTCCTCATCGCTCTTTTTCATCAACAAATGGACACGGGCTACGCGCTCCACCGCCTTCGGATCGCTAAGCAACGCCGCAAGCTCAGTCTCTGCCTCGGCGTACTGCTCGTCGCACGACTGTATCTCTGCACGCAGGGAATTATTGCGCACCGTAAGACGATAGCGAACCAAGAAACTATTAGGATCTAAGAAACCCGCTATCGCTACAAAGAAAAGCGTAACGACTAAATATCTGTAGCGCAAAAAAACCTTAGGAATACCGCTAAACTTCTCTGCCATAACAATCTGCAGGAGCGAAACAGTCGCCCTACAACACGCAAAAATAAGACAAGCCACAGGCTTACGCAAACAAAACGCACAAAAACCGCTGATACAAATCAAAGAAAAACTATCTTTGCACAGAAAAACAGCGAAACAAGCAAAAAAAATCACACCCGCGTTAATCTTTTTCAGCTCAAAAGGCTCTTATATACAAATGGCTCGCCGACACAGCCATTTGCAACAACAACTTTCCTAACGACTAAAACAACCTCACTACTATGAAACGCTTCGCTCTCTCACTCGTTATGGCAGTTTTCGTACTTGCTGCCAACGCCTTTTCATACGAACGCGCTCGCGAGCAAGCCCTCTTCCTCACCGATAAGATGGCTTACGAACTAAACCTCACGCAGGAGCAGTTTGACCTCGCCTATCAAATCAACCTCGACTATTTGATGAACGTAACATCGTCGCGCGACGTTTACGGCGTTTACTGGCGATATCGCAACGATGATTTGCGCTATATCCTCTACGACTGGCAGTACGCCCTCTATGCTACGCTCGACTATTTCTATCAGCCACTCCGCTGGGTGCGCTCGGCTTGGTATTTCCCCGTTTATAGCCACTATTCGCGTACGCATTTCTTCTTCGGGCGGCCCGGCGTATATATTTCCTATCGCGGAGGCTGGCGGCCCTCACCACAGCGCAGCGTCAGTCCGTACGCTTCGCATCGACCAAACAGCGGACGAGCCGGCGTAGGTATGCGCGACCACCATTACCCCGGCGCACAACCATCACACCGCGGAGGGTCTAACCACGGCAACACACACAACGACGGATACCGCCCCGGCAGTCACAACGGACAAGGCTACGGACGCGGCAACCAAGGACAAGGCTCACAAGGACGCGGACAAGGAAGCGTAGGCAACCAAGGACAAGGCTCGCAAGGACAAGGCTACGGACGCGGCAACCAAGGACAAGGCTCGCAAGGACGCGGACAAGGAA